>DASYHX010000413.1:0-7622 GCA_035998065.1 Pseudorhizobium sp. | reverse complement strand
ACGGATCGAGCGTCAGATCGAGCAGCGCACCGCCATGCTGTCGGGTGTCAGCCACGACCTGCGTACGATCCTGACCCGTTTCAAGTTGCAGCTCGCTCTCGCGGGTGACCGTCCGGAACTTCATGGCATGACAGAGGACGTAGATGCGATGCAGAACATGCTCGAGGGCTATCTGGCGTTCGCCAAGGGCGAGGCCGAGGAGGACGTCGGGGAACTGCGTCTGAGCGAACTTCTGGAAAAGGTCCAAACCGACTTCCAGCGCAAGGACAAGACGATGACGTTCCGGATCGAGGGCGAGGACCTCATCTCGGTTCGGCCCAATGCGTTCACGCGTCTTGTGGACAACCTTGCCGGAAACAGCGAGCGCTATGCCGACAAGCTTCACGTGGAAGCACGGCATACGGCCCGCTGGCTGACGCTGATCTTCGACGACAATGGGCCAGGAGTTCCGCCGGCCGCACGCGAAGACGTGTTCAAGCCGTTCTTCCGCCTGGATGAAGCCCGCAACATTGACAAATCCGGAACGGGCCTGGGCCTCTCGATCGTCCGGGACATCGCCCACGCCCATGGCGGTAATGTTACCTTGGCCGATAGTCCGCTCGGCGGATTGCGCGCGACGGTCCGGGTGCCAGCCTGACCTAGATCAGCTTGCGGCCGTTTGGCACCGACCGATCCGCAGCAGCAAGAACAATCGCTCCCTGCTCATCTTGGAAGCCCAGAGTTAGAACCTCTGATCGGAAGGGGCCGATCTGTCGTGGCGGAAAATTGACCACAGCCAGCACCTGCCGCCCCAGGAGATCGTCGGGCCGGTAGTGGACGGTGATCTGCGCCGAGGACGTCTTGATCCCGATCTCCTGACCAAAGTCGATCTTGAGTTTCCAAGCCGGTTTACGCGCCTCGGGAAAGGGCATCACTTCAACGATTGTGCCGGTGCGAATATCGACTTTCTCGAAGTCGCCGAACGTGATCGCTTCCGTCATGCCCAGTTCACCCGCCCAACTCTTCTGCACGCCTGCGAGCTTGCGCAAGGGCTTGGTCGAACAGCGGCTGCATGCCGTCTTCTGCCATGAGAACAGCCAGGGCCGCGGCAGTCGTGCCCCCAGGAGAAGTCACATTCTCGCGAAGCTTCGTCGCGGGTTCAGGCAAGCGATGAAGAAGCTCGCCCGCCCCCGCGACGGTTTCCCGTGCGAGACGCATGGCGAGGTCCGCCGGCAGGCCCAGCTTGCGGCCTGCCTCCGCCATGCATTCGACGAGGTAAAAGACATAGGCCGGCCCGCTGCCAGACACTGCGGTAACGGCATCGATATCGGCCTCGATCGAAACCCATTCAACCGGCCCGGTGACCTTCAGCAGTCCGTCGACCAGCGCCCGCTGCGCATCCGATACATGTGAGTTGGCGTAGGCGCCCGTCACACCCCGGCCGATCATCGCGGGCGTGTTCGGCATCGCTCGAACCATGGCCCGTTGCCCGAGGTGACCTTCGAGGAACGCCAGCGTCTTGCCCGCCGCCACCGAAACGACCACCGCCTTCTCACCCACCAGATGTCTCAGAGGAGGAAGAACTGCTTCCATCGCCTGCGGCTTCACCGCAAGGAAAATAACATCAACGTCGAGGTCTTCCGGCGGGGCGGCAAAATGAAGCGCGCCGGCATCATTCATCCGCTGCAGCATCGCGTCGGAGGGAGACGGGTCAAGCACAGCAATATCGGCTCCCGGGACGCCGTTGTTCAGCCATCCCGACAGCATCGCGCCGCCCATGTTGCCTGCCCCGACGAGAAGGATGCTCGCGCCGGATAGGCTCATCACGCTTCACCAACGGTCTCGAAGAGCACCGCTTCCATCGCCTTTTTCGCGTCCATGCCCGACCACACCACAAACTGGAACGCCTGGAAATAAATTTCGCAAGCTTCCAGCGCGCTCGACAGAAGAACCTCGACCTGCTGGTTGGTAGGCTCGGCGCCGCCCGCCAGGAGCAGGGATTGCCGAAAGATGACCACATCTTCCTGGCGCCATAAATCGAAATGCCCCATCAGAACCTGCCCATTCACATGAGACAGCAACCGGATCACTTCGTTGACACGGATGTCGGGGATCTTGAGGTCGAAGGCGCAAGCCAGATGCAACGCCTCGAACTCCTCCATCCACGCAAAAGAGACATGATAATCTGCCCAGCGGCCTTGCACCGTCATGGCAATCTCGTCTTCGCCGGAGCGCTCGAATGTCCAGTCGTTAGAAGCCGCAACCACCTCGATCATGTCGACCGGATTGGACTGACGCTCGAAAGCAAAATCTATGAGGCTCATGCAGCACCTTCTTGACCGGGACAACGCGACGCTCGTGAAAGTACGCCAAACGCAGAACGCATCACCGGAAACACCCATTCAGATGACCGCCCGACCCTGACAACATATCGTTGCCACCCTGCCCGGAGCTTACCGGTCGTTTCGAATCATCATTTAAAATCAGTGTATAGTTGCAGAGTCTCCGTGCCAGCCCCTGCCCCGCAATTAGCGGTGGAGAGTTCCTGATGCTCCTCGGAGACGGGATAAGCCAGGAGTCATAACTGACTCTGCGGACTATGTTTTTCAGGATGTCCACAGGCTTGAAGTTTTTAAGAGATTTTTAAGGGTTGCCGTCCGAACAAACGGGGCCGACGGCTCCCGCCATCCGCCCCGCTCAACAATCGTGGTCACAGGATTCGATGATCAGTCCTGGGTGGCGAGCTTCGCTTCGAGCGCCTCGACACGGGCCTTCAGTGCTTCGTTCTCGTCGCGCGCGCGTGCAGCCATCTCGCGGACGGCCTCGAACTCCTCCCGCTTGACGACGTCCATGTTGTTCAGGAAGCGGTCCGCCTGAGACTGAAACGCCGCCTCCGCCTCACGTCGCAGACCCTGCGCTGCACCCGCAGCGTCGGTCATGAGCTTGGCAAAGTCGTCAAGAATTCGATTTGTGCCGCTGGACATTGTCTTAAACCCCTTCGTTCTGGCTCGTGCCAGCCGTTTAACCTGCAAAGGAAGTAGGGTCTGGCGCGCAGCCTTGCAAGCGTGATCGCCTGCGACCGAGATTCGTCTTGACCGAGGTATTGGCTGTCGCCATGTTCCCGCCCAACGCCAATCATGGACTGACGATAGTGTTCGATAGCCTCAATTTGTTTGCGCTCATGCCCTTCCCGGAGATCGATCCTGTCGCTTTCTCACTGGGGCCGCTGGCCGTTCACTGGTACGGATTGGCCTATGTCGCAGGGATCGTCTGCGGCTGGCTTTACGCCCGCAGGATGGTTCAGCGAGACGATTTGTGGCCCGATAACCGGTCTCCGATAACGGTAGCACACCTGGATGACTTTCTTCTCTGGGTCGCGGTGGGCATCGTGCTCGGTGGCCGCCTTGGCTACGTTCTCTTCTATGATTTTGCGGCTGTGTCGCAGAACCCGGTCCGCGCCATCGAGATCTGGAATGGCGGCATGTCCTTTCATGGCGGCTTCATTGGAGCCGTCCTCGCGATCATCCTGTTTGCCCGCAAGCATGGCATTCCTGTCTGGAGCATGCTGGACACCATAGCTGCAGTCGTTCCCTTTGGGCTTTTCTTCGGCCGGATTGCGAACTTCATCAACGGCGAGCTTTGGGGACGCCTGAGCGATGCGCCTTGGGCGGTCGTGTTTCCGACCGGCGGACCGTTCGCGCGCCATCCGAGCCAACTCTACGAGGCGTTTCTCGAAGGCCTTGTACTGCTCTCGGTCCTGGCAATCCTGGTGTTTCGGGTAAAGGCCCTTAAACGTCCCGGGTTCGTGGCGGGCGCCTTTGTGTTTGGCTACGCCCTCTCCCGCATCTTCGTCGAATTCTTTCGCGAGCCCGACGCTCAACTGGGCTATCTTGCCTTTGGCTGGCTCACAATGGGAATGCTGCTGTCGATGCCCATGGTCGCGCTCGGGCTGTGGCTGATGCTTCGTTCGCGCATTGCCACCCCCTCCTAACAGAGCCAAGGAGATGCACACTTGAGCACCCCTTTGGCGCAGAAGATCAAGGCGCTGATCCAAGCTACCGGACCGCTGAGCGTCGCCGACTATTTCTCCATGTGTCTGGCAGACCCGGAGCACGGGTACTACCGGACACGAGAACCGTTCGGGCCGGCAGGAGACTTCGTCACTGCACCGGAAATCAGCCAGCTCTTCGGCGAGATGATCGGCATCTTCCTGGTGCATGCCTGGCAGCGGCACGGGTCTCCCGCCACGGTGCAGCTGGTGGAGATCGGGCCCGGTCGCGGGACGATGATGGCCGACATGCTGCGCGTCATAAACAAGCTCGCGCCCCGCATGGCCGATGGGCTGGGTGTGCATCTGGTCGAAACCAGCGAACGGTTGCGCAGCATCCAGCGCGTCACGCTCGAAAGCTACTCCACACGGGTGAAATGGTACGACGATTTCGAGAGGGTGCCTGACGGTTTCACTCTGATTGCTGCCAACGAATTGTTCGATGCGATTCCGATCCGGCAGTTCGTCAAGACACCGACGGGATTTCGTGAGCGGCTGGTAGGGCTTGGTCCGGACGACCAGCTCATGTTCGCTGCCGGCGTAGCGGGCCTTGATCCGGATATGCTCCCCTCGCCTGCAACCCCGGTGCCCGAAGGCACGGTCTTCGAGGTTGCTCCGGCACGGCAAGCGGTCATGCTCGCGCTTTGCGAGCGGCTGCGCCAATTTGGAGGCACCGCTCTCATCGTCGATTACGGGCACATGGTCTCTGGCTATGGCGATACGCTGCAGGCCGTTCGCGCGCACGCATTTGACCCTCCGCTGGCACATCCTGGCGAGGCTGATCTTACGAGCCATGTCGACTTCGAAGATCTGGCGAGGATAGCGGTCCAGGCTGGCCTCTATCTGAATGGGGGCTTGCGACAGGGCGACTTCCTCTATGGCCTTGGCCTGCTGGAACGCGCCAAGGCGCTGGCCCAAAGTAAGGACTCGACGGAGCAGACGCTGATCGCGGCCGCCGTGGACCGCTTGGCTGGAGAAGGCGCCGGCAAGATGGGCGAACTTTTCAAGGTGATGGCGGTTTCATCCCCTGCGATCGATCTTGCGCCGTTTCGGTCCGTCGAATGAGTGCAGTCGTAGACTGACAGCCGCGGCGCCGGTACGCCAACATCTCCGGGAGCAGCACCACCAAGTTACCCGCCGCGCTCTCCCCCTGAACAACAAGACGGACGACCGATGAAGCAAAAACACGCGCTGACGCCAATCCAAAGCCCGCTCCTGAGCCGCGCCGGCAATTCGCAGATTCGTCACGGCTTTTTCACCCGCCAGGGCGGAATCTCGCAGGGCATTTATGGCGGGCTGAACGTCGGGATCGGTTCCAGCGATCGCGCTGACCACGTCATGGAGAACCGTGAGCGCGTAGCGGGTTGGTTCGGGCTGCCTTTGGCAAACATGGCGACCGTTCATCAGATTCACTCACCGGATGTGGTCGTGGTCGACAGCACCTATGACGGGGACAGGCCCAGGGCCGACGCGCTGGTGACCGCCTCTCCCAGGGTGATCCTTGGCGTTCTGTCCGCCGACTGTGGCCCGATCCTGTTCTGCGATCCCGACAACGGTGTCGTTGGCGCCGCACATGCTGGGTGGAAAGGAGCGCTGGGAGGTGTGGTGGAAAACACGATTGAGGCCATGGCTTCGCTGGGGGCTGCAAGATCGTCCATCGTCGCCTGCCTCGGACCGTCCATCGCTGCCGAAAGCTATGAAGTCGGTCCGGAGTTCATTGAACGGTTCCTCTCGGTCGATTCGTCCTATGGGGCTTTTTTCTCTGCTTCTGCCAAAGCGGGACACGCCCACTTTGATCTGCAGGCTCTGACAGTGCAAAGGCTTGAGAAGGCCGGAGTGCAGGCGTGCAGTCTTGGTCTGGATACCTATTCCGATGAGGAACGCTTCTTCTCCTACCGCCGTACAACCCACAGAGGCGAGCCGGACTACGGCCGCCAGATCTCAGCGATCGCTATCATGGAGGAATGAGATGGCCCTTCACTTCGACCGAAGCGAATATTCCGACCGACTCGCTCGCCTTCTGGACAAGATGCGTGATGAGAAACTGGATGCCATGCTCCTTTTTGCGCAGGAAAGCATGTACTGGCTGACGGGCTACGACACGTTTGGCTACTGCTTTTTTCAGACGCTCGTCGTGAAGGCAGACGGGTCCATGGTTTTGCTCACTCGCTCGGCAGACCTTCGGCAGGCGCGGCAGACCTCCATCATAGAAAATGTGGTGGTCTGGGTCGACCGGATGAACGCAGATCCGACTCTGGACCTGAAGAATCTCCTCAACGACATGGACCTCCTCGGCGCCCGCATCGGAGTGGAGTACGACACACATGGCATGACCGGGCGGATAGCACAGTTGCTTGACAACCAGTTGGCATCATTCGGACAGATTGTTGACGCCTCCTACCTTGTCAGCGGATTGCGGCTGACGAAGACTGCTGACGAAATCGCTCATGTTCGCCGTGCCGCGGAACTCGCAGACGATGCACTGGATGCGGCTCTGCCGCTGATCAAGGAAGGCGCAAGGGAAGCCGATATCCTTGCAGCGATGCAGGGAGCCGTCTTCGTCGGCGGGGGTGACTATCCGGCCAACGAGTTCATCATCGGGTCCGGGCAAGACGCACTTCTTTGCCGATATAAGGCTGGTCGCAGGACCCTTGACGCAAATGATCAACTGACATTGGAGTGGGCCGGCGTGAGCGCTCACTATCACGCTGCGATGATGCGAACTGTGGTAATCGGGGAGCCGACGCCGCGTCATCGCGAACTCTACCGTGCGTGCCATGAGACAATCGCCGCAATCGAGAAAGTCTTGCGTCCCGGCAACACTTTTGGCGACGTCTTTGATACCCACGCGCGCATTCTGGATGACCGGGGTTTGACCCGTCATCGGCTGAATGCCTGCGGATATTCGCTGGGGGCACGGTTTTCCCCCTCCTGGATGGAGCACCAGATGTTTCATGCGGGAAACCCGCAGCAAATCCTGGCCGACATGAGCCTGTTCGTTCACATGATCATCATGGACTCCGAGACGGGCACTGCGATGACGCTGGGGCACACCTACCTTACCACCAACGATGCACCCCAGCCCCTCTCACGCCATGGACTGGACCTGCTGACGGCTAGCTTGCCGAAGCGAGAATTGACACTCGGGAAGCGCCACACTTAAGGTCGCTGCTGCGGACGGCAGACGGAGGTGGACATGCGACGACTGGCAACGGCACTCTGTGTCGCAACCCTTTCTGTCCTTCTGTCCGCTTGCAGCACCAGCGACGCATTGACCCCTCAGGTGGACGTGGGGGGAGGCCTGCGTCCATCGAGCCCGTTGACACAGGCAGAGGTCGATCAACTCGCTGGCAGTGAAGCGCCAACAAGCTATTCCTATGTTCGTGCCGCAGAACAACCCAGCCACCTTCGCCCCCCTCAGAACACGCTTGAAGCCCAGGCGCAGGCTCTCGAAGCAGGCAATTCCGAACCGTCACTCCCTGGATCCCCGCCCCCTGCTCAAACCGGCGCCATGACGGCCGCCGCTCCAAGCTCGTCACCTGACCAGCGGTCAACCGGTACGCAGCGAAATTCGCCAAGTTCCTCCGCTTCCGGC
>DASYHX010000326.1:0-5758 GCA_035998065.1 Pseudorhizobium sp. | reverse complement strand
AGCACTACCAGAATGGCGCAAAGCAGTGAACCCACAGAGGCGAGTGCAAGCAACCCTGCTGCGAGATTCGACGCAAGATCCCCCTCCAGATATCGAGCGGGCGCAAACACATCGCGACCATCACTTGACGATACTAGGAACGCAAGCAGGAACGTGAATATATAGGCAGCCTTTTGGTCTGATATCTTGATCTGGTCATAGAATATATCGTTCACCTTTTTCACGTGCGCGAAATATTCCTTCTCCACATCATCTATTACATGGGCTTCCTCAATCGTCTCGGTCGAGCCACTACTAAATTCGCTCATCTGTGCACTCCGAATCCGAGCTTCATGTTTCCTTGGTAATACACCTGCTAGCAAAATCAAGGTGGGGGCGCAGAGCCGACTTGACTTCTATTTCCGAGTTAATCAATGGAAAAAGAGAGGTCGGGGAAAACGTCTTGAATAAGCTTGTATTGCTGGTTCTGCCGCTGCTTGTCGGCAGCGCTGTTACGGATGCCTTGGCAGAGCCTCGGCCTCGACCTGCCGCCGCTGCGGGCGCCGTGATCGCACGCAAAGCGGGCGAAGAGATCCGCTTCATCGACATCTCAGCCTGGGCAACTGTTGATCTGCAACAGGACCTTTTGGCCGGCGATGTCCTGAGAACAAACGCCACCGGACAACTCGCAATCCTGTTCACGGATCGAACGCAGGTCCGACTAGGCCGCAACTCTTCGTTGCTGGTGCGAAACGTTTCACCTGGGTCCGACGCGCAGTTGGAACTTCAGTCTGGCACTATTTGGGCTCGCGCCGAGCGTGGAGGTCCGGGGGTATCTGTACAGACGCCCGCGGCGACGGCCGCCATCCGGGGCACGGACTGGACGATGACGGTGGAGGGCGAACGTACGACCTTGACGGTTCTCGAAGGACGCGTCGAACTCAGCAACCCGCAAGGCAGTCTGCAGTTGGTCCAGGGCGAAGCAGCCGTTGCCTCCATAGGGCAGGCACCGCGGAAAATCGTCATTGTCGAGTCGGACGACCGGGAGCAGATGCTGTTCTACCTGCCGCCCCGCGAAGCCTTCGAGCGCATGCCCCCGTCGGCGCTGCCGGTGTCAGAGATGAGGCAGCAGGCGGATCGCCTTCGAAAGATTCCGGAAAAGCAACGGACCCCGGAAGATTGGGTCTTGCTTACGGAGACCGCCTTGTCCTTGGAAGGGCGCGCCAAGGCGAAGGAGACCCTTGCCGCTGCAAGGCATCTTGCGCTCACACCCTCTCTTCGCGCCCGCATCAAGTTGATAGATGCCGTCCTGGCCGCCTCTGAAGGACGAAACAAGGAAGCGGCTGCGCTTTTTCAAGAAGCGGCGCCCGCTCTGGACCAGCAACGCAAGGCGATCGCGCTTTACGGGGGCTATTACGCCCGTGCCCTTGCCCATCCCGAAAGGACGGAGCCTCTCCCGCCACAGGGCGGCGGCTCTGACGCAGCCTTCCTCAGAGCCTACGCGATGGGGTTCCTGAAGGATATTCCCTCTGCGATCGACGTGTTGAAGCAGGCTGAAGCTGAATTCCCCGGCGACCCCGAACTGCCGGCTTATCGGGCCTGGCTCGCTCTTCTCCTGAACGACAGAACGCAGACTGAGGAAGCGATGCGGCGGTCGCTGTCGCTTGATCCCAACGAGCCAACGGCGCTGGAGGTCCGAGCCCACTTCCGCTCTGGCTTCCAGGGGGACCTGGAAGGGGCGCTGTCCGATCTTTTGACTGCCGTCTCCATCACACCGGGTTCTTCCACCACCTGGAATGAAATTGGTAACGTCCAATCTGCCAGAGGGGCCGTTCGGGAAGCCGAAGCCGCGTTCCTCAAGGCGATAGCGCTCGATCCGCAGGATCCTGTCAGTCATGCGAACCTCGCGATCTTCTACCTCGACAACGGGCGCATCGAGGACGCACGTAAACATATCGATCTGGCGCTGGCTGCAGAGCCCACCTTCGATATCGCCCTGGTCGCGCGAGGGCGGTATCATCTCCAGACGGGCGAACTGGACAAGGCTGTCGACGATCTTCTGGCGGGTACCGTTGCGAACCCGGCCTACTCACAGGGGCAACTGCTCTTGGCGGCGGCGCATTATGAGAAGGGCGACCGGGTGCCGGCGGAACAGGCGTTGGACAATGCCCACCGCCTGGACGAGAACGACCCGGTCATCTACTCCTTCCGGACCGCAGCGGCCATCGACGACTACGACTCTGTCTCTGCCATTCGACACGCACAGGAGTTCGTACGCCGGTCCCGCGCCCAGGGAGGGGACTTCGCCTCGCTAGGCGCGAATCAGGATGCCGGCTCAACCCTCAACAACGCCTTCCGCCTGCAAGGAATGAACGCGTGGGGCGAGTACTACGGCGACGCAGTCTTCGATCCGTTCGTCGGTGCCTCCTATGTCGACCAGAGCCTTCGCGGCAGCGCTAATCCGTTTGCCACCGACGGGTCATTCGGGAGCGACATCATCAACAACGTTCCTAACGGGGAAGCCTTCTCCTCTCTGCTGCAGGGACTGATGCTCGACCCGCACATGATCTCAGGCCGCTCCCGCTCCGCCAACCTGCTGCGGCGACCGTTCCTCGAAGGCGCCATCGGCGGCGGTTTCGTCCACAGCGGAGATGAGACCGGCTATGTTGGCGAGGGCGAGATTCAGGGCTACACGAACCTGCCCATCCCGATCAGTGTCCACGGCAGCCTCCAGTGGAGCGAGTCCCCCGATTCACGAGACCTGGCCGCCTATGATGCATTCGGCAGCGAATTGGAGATCATGGGAGGCAACGGGTACATCACCGCGAGCCCAACGCTGAGTGATCGCGTGGTAATTTATGCGAACCATGGACGAAATGAGCTCGAGCGGGATTATAAGTACACAGGCATCTTGCTCGTCCCGACGCCTTCACCTCTTCTCCCCATCCCCCTCCCTCTTCCAGAAACGAGGGAGCAAGAAGTGCGCGCCGAGGCGACAAGTGCAGGGATCGGCTGGAGCCACACAGTTGGCCATCGAAACGTCGTGAACTCAGCACTGCTCTACAGCGGGATCGAACGGGAAGACGAGAGCTACTATGAGTTTGATTTGGGCGGTGTTCCTCTTCCGAACGCCACAACCCGCACTGTGACGAGGGAGGAAACCTACATTGCCGCCATCAGCCACACCATTGGGAATGGCGGCCTGACTTGGCGATACGGCATTGAAGGAGGCTGGGTCGATGCCTATAGCTCCGAAAGCTACACCAATCTTCTGCCTCCTTTGCTAACCGTTGTCCCATCTTCCTCGGAGCGGGTCAGGGGAACCAGCACGGTCGCGCGGGTCTATGTCGACCTGCTCCATGAGATCAGCGACGATCTTCGGGCGGAGTACGTCCTCTTCGGCAGCTATGTCGACAGTGACGGTGAGGATCTGCAGCGGCTGGAACCGCGTGCGGGTCTTGCCTGGTCGCCTTCCGATGGCCATTGGTTGCGAGCCGCGTTCATGCGGTCCAGCTTCGACGTCAATACGCCGACGCTGTCTCCGATCGGGGTGCTCGGACTTCAGGCGAACCAGGTTTCCCTCGACACAACCGGCTATGTGGACACCTACGCCCTGCGCTGGGACGCTGAGTGGACGCCGGATTTCTTTACGACGCTTGAATATCAGCACCAGGAGCTGGATGACTTGCGGGTTCCCCTGCCGCTTGAGGCAACGAACTTTGTAACATCCGAAGGCCGGATCGACCGCGCCAGCCTGACGGGCAACCTCCTCCTCGGCCATGGCTTCGGATTGTCCTCAACCGTCGCCTTTACCGATTCGGAGAATCAGGAAGCGGGGTCAACAACCTACGGAGAGGCCCTGCCCTTCCTCCCGCAGTGGTCAGGCCAGGTGGCGCTCACCTGGGTGAACCAAGCCAATGTCAAGGCAACCATTGCCGCCAACTACGTCGGACACCGCAACAATGAAACTGGCATTCAGCTCGACGATTACTGGACGCTTGACGCGGCGCTGACCTGGGAACCGGTTGGAAAACGGTTTGAGCTTGATCTTGCGGCCTACAACCTGCTTGACGAAGAGATCGAACTCAACGCCGGCGTGCCGGGCTGGGGCCGATCGGTCAAAGGCACCTTCAAAGTGCGATTCTGATGCTGAGACCTTCGGTGAGCCAGTTGTGGCAGTATCCCCTGGCCCGCAGCCGCCACGTCCAAGTGATCGCACTTGCGGCGGCTATTCTCGTCTGCGTGATCGGCGCGCAGAGAATACCGGCCTGGTCGTTGATCGATTACCGAACGTTCGACTACCTGTCTACGATCCGACCGCCGCCCCTGCCGGAGAAGGGGCCGATCATCGTCGCCATCGATGAGCCCTCTCTGGCCGAACTGAACCTTCAATGGCCATGGCCCCGAAGTCTTCATGCCAGCTTGGTGTCTGAATTGCGTGCGGCTGGCGCTCGTGTAGTCGCCCTGGACATCATTTTCTCCGAGCCTTCCACCGCCGAAGCAGATCAAGCGCTCGCGGCTGCACTTGGCCCGGATGTCGTTCTTGCTGCCGACGAATCTGTCATTTCGTCGCCTCAGGCCGATCAACTCATCACAACGATGCCGCTTCCGATGTTCACTGACACCGGAGCGGCGGCGGGGATTGCGTCGGTTGCTCTGCACGAAGACGGGGTGCTTCGTTCGGTGCCCGGTGGTGCCGACAGTTTTGCCGCAACCATCCTCCAAGCAGCCGATCTCGCCGTTCCAGCACTGCCGGAACCCTTGCTGCTGCAGTCCTATGGCGGACCTCGGACCTATCCCACCGTGTCCTATTACCAGGCGCTTCAGCCGGACCTATTCCTCCCTGAGGGGCTATTTTCCGATCGGCTCGTCATTGTCGGCCTCAGCCTCCAGAACGCGCCTTCCATCAGCAGCGGCGGGGCAGACGCCTTCGCAACTCCTGCGACTATTCACAACGGCCGGTTGACCGCGGGTGCCGAAGTGCAGGCAACAATCGTCGACAATCTGCGCATGAACGACGGCATTGCGCGAGCGGGACCTGCCTTGGCAACGATCATTCTTTTGGCCGCCGTGGCTGTTGCAGCCTTCCTCGTCCGGCGCGGCACGAACTGGCTGACCTGGTGCGGTGCAGGTCTCGCCATCGCTTTGTCTGTGGCCGGAAGCTATATTCTGCTGCGCGCGGCAAACATCTTCATCTCGCCCGCCTCGCCCTCCGCGTTGGTCGCTGCAGTGGTGCTGATACAGAGCAGCGTCGACTACGCAAGCGAGCGAAGAAGCCGGCGCCAGATCACAAAGGCATTTTCGCAATATCTTTCTCCAGATCTTGTAGAGAAGCTCGCAAAGGATCCGGAGCAGTTGAAGCTTGGCGGAGAGAAGCGGGAGTTGACTATCCTTTTCTGCGATGTTCGCGGCTTTTCGACGATCGCCGAAAAGCTCAAAAATGATCCAGAACTCCTAACCCAGCTTGTGAACCGGCTGCTGACGCCGTTGTCGAACGTAATCCTTGAGCATCGGGGCACGATCGACAAGTATATCGGCGACTGCATCATGGCCTTCTGGAATGCACCGCTCCCGGATCCGGATCATGCCCGCAACGCCGTTGCTGCGGCGCAGGCGATGCTTCAGGCAGTCGCGAATTTGAACGCAGATCTTCGCTCTGAAGCTGAGCAGACTGATCAGGTCCACCTGGAGCTGAAAGTCGGGATCGGCATCAATACGGGCTATTGCGTTGTCGGGAACATGGGTTCAGATAGCCGTTTTGACTATTCCGCCCTGGGTG
>DASYHX010000313.1:0-4886 GCA_035998065.1 Pseudorhizobium sp. | reverse complement strand
TCGCCTTCACGAATGGCTTAAACGGGAGCTGCCAGGCTTCCTGACAAGGGAAGCAGATAAAGACCTCTTCGGTGATTTATTAGGATCAGACGCCTAGCGGCCCTTCACCATTTTTCCAGAACCAGCATTTGAGGGGACCATGTACCGACGCTCGCTCGTAGATATGTGGAATGAATTATCACAACGCATGAATGCAGCAACTCAGCGGGAAAGGAGCTGGGGTCGCGCAAAAGTCAACCGACTGGATCTGATGATCGACCGTGTGGTCAATCCGGATATTACGCTGGAGGGAAGCACAGGCTTCAGAAAATGGCGTGAACGCAAAGTTGCCCAAGCTCCGCTGCGCGATACTGATCGTGCAACTTTCGCCGAGTATTTTTATAGCTTGCCGCCATCCTCCCCTCCTGTCCTGTACATCGAGGAGACGAGCCAATGAGATTGTTCCGAGCCTATGGCAACATGTTCCGTCTCGCCGTCGCCAACCCCGGATGGGCAGTTTCAGCATTGCTTGCGACAGCTTTCACGAAGAAGGGCATTAAGTTCCTCCTCCTCTATCTGGTCTTCATTATTGGCCTCGGTTTTTGGCTTACCGGTCAGCTGCTGGATCTCGGAGTTGAGAAGGGATCCTGGGCGCCGACCGCCGCTGATATCGCCTTCACCTTAAGTATCCCACTTCTTCTGCTTATCATTCTCGCGCCACTGATCATGCTCCACTTCGCGGACGCGGTAAGCGACACCCACGGATCGGCCCGGTTTGCCACCAACAAGGAAATCGCGCCACTAACTGCACCTGAAGCTGGTCTTTTGATTGGACGAGATAGCAAAACCGGTAAGCTCCTCAGATACGCCGGGCCTGCTCACCTGCTGACCATGGCTCCAACGCGAACGGGTAAGGGCGTAGGCACGATCATTCCCAACCTTCTCACTGCCGACCGTTCCGTGATCTGCATTGACCCAAAGGGTGAGAACGCGAAGATTGCAAGCAGGGCCCGTGAGCAGTTCGGGCCTGTGCACGTCCTCGACCCCTTCGGTATCACCGGCATCCCTTCGTCGGCATTCAACCCTCTCCAGAATCTGGATCCTGAGGGACTTGATGTCGCTGAAGACGCCAGCACACTTGCCGATGCACTTGTGGTCGATGAGCCTGGAACAAGCAGCGAAGCACATTGGAACGAAGAAGCCAAAGCCTTGATTAGCGGCTTGATCCTGAAGATTGTCGCTGACGAGGCACTCGGTCGTCGTAATCTCGGGACGCTGCGAGAGTATCTCACACTCTCGCCTGAAGTCTTCGCCGCCTTATTGAAGCAGATGCAGGAGAACAAGAAGGCGGGCGGTCTCATCGCACGTGCCGCCAACCGCCACCTCGGCAAGTCGGATCGAGAAGCCGCCGGTGTCCTTTCTGCAGCTCAACGGCACACGCACTTCCTGGATAGCCCACGCATGCATCGGGTGCTCGATGACAGCTTCTTCTCCTTCGCTGACTTGAAGCACCGGACAGCGACGGTGTTTCTGGTGCTTCCACCTGACCGCCTGTCCACTTACTCGCGCTGGCTCCGCTTGCTGATCACCCAAAGCCTGCTTGAGATGGCGCGCGACCAGACGCGGCCGCAGGCTCCGGTGCTCTATCTCCTTGACGAGTTCCCCTCGCTCGGCCATCTCGCTGCGGTTGAGCGGGCAATGGGTCTGATGGCCGGTTACGGCGTCCAGCTGTGGCCGATCCTCCAGGATATCCACCAACTCCGAGCGACCTACGGTCAGAAAGCAGGCACCTTCCTGTCGAACGCCGGGGTTCTGCAAGTATTCGGGGTAAACGACCACGAAAGCGCGCGCCTAGTATCAGATCTTCTAGGCCAGGAGACCGTCGTCTTCAGAACCATGGCACGCGCCATCGACTCCGACGACACCGGCATCACCTTCAGCGATCATCACACTGCACGGCCCCTCCTCACCCCTGATGAGGTTCGCGGTATAGCCCATCATATCCAGCTCCTGTTCCTGTCCGGCCAAAGGCCGATTATCGCAAACAAGCTCGCATACTATGCGGACCCGGAATTTGTCGGGCAGTTCGATCCGGCATAGGTGGATGATAGACCGCGGCGGCTATGCCGCCGCGGTAAGGATTGCGCGCTAATCTGCAATTGATGGACAGCTAACTCTTGAAGGACACGTATGGTCTGGGCAGGGGCTCGAAGCGATGGCGTCGTGCAAGGCGTGACAGGGTGACCCACGAGGGATTCTCTTCGTAGGGACGGATCTCAAACGATGCTTCAAGTCAGCGGTCACCGACAGCGAGAACGCTACGAAGTCGACGCCTCTTCCTATCTTGACACAACCCCACCATTTCCGGTGCACGCGCTACGATCCGCGCACCGGACGCAAGTTCTTCTCGGAGTGCGGTCTTCATTACGTTCTTTATCCATGCCAAGCGCAGGCCGTGGCGCGAAAGCTAGACGACCAAGGTCGTGATCTCATCATCATTTACTTGACCATGCATCTCCCAATTCATCAGCGCCGCGTAGTCGTCGGGATGCACTTTCGTGCCGGTAGACTGGGTTTAATAAACGATCTCCTAAGGTTTCTGCGCGTGGGTCTAGAAATTAATCACCGGCCACAGCAAAGCCTCAACCGTCTGACGACTCACGAGCGCCTGCGCGAGAGCACTACGCTACCTGCCATCAGAAGCGGTTCGGCAGAGCTAGAGCAGATCCTGTTCAATCCGGGTCATATCCGGCTGCCCTGAAGTAGTTGGCGCATTCTGCCGGTGTGAAGCGGGGCATCAAAGCACCGACCGCGTCCCAGAGGGCCTCGATCTTCCGTTCTGCCCTGCCTCGCAACATGGCTTTGAGTTTAGAGAATGCGTTCTCAATGGGATTGAAGTCGGGGCTGTAGGGCGGGAGAAACATGAGGTGGGCGCCGGCAGGTTCGATGGCATTGCGAACCCCGGCTGTCTTGTGTGCCGGGAGGTTGTCCATCACGACGACATCTCCGGCCTGAAGGGTGGGGACTAGCACCTGCTCGACGTAGGCCAGGAAGACGTTACCGTTCATCGCGCCATCGTAGACAACTGGTGCGGTCATTCCGGTAAGGCGCAGCGCTCCTGTGAAGGTGGTTGTTTTCCAGTGCCCGTGCGGCACGCCAGCTCGGCAACGCTCGCCTCGAAGGGCACGTCCCCGTAGGCGTGCCATCTTCGTGGAGAGGCCGGGGTGAGTAGGCCGGAGGAATTTCACCTGCCGGCCTCTCGCAGAACGGTGCGTGAACCTCTCGATTCACACCGCTCCCATCAGGTAAACGTGTTCGTTCCGAACGCCTTCCAATGTACGAACAGTCCCGGACTTTCCCGCGCCAGCTTTCGCAAGAAGAGGCTGGCACGTGCTTTATGGGACTGAAAGCGCTTGAACTTTCGCCTGATCCAAGCCCTGAGTTTCTGATTGACGTAGTCAGCCAGAGTGGACAGGGCCGAACGGCTGTACCGTCCATAATAGGCAATCCATCCCCGGAGGAGTGGATTGAGCTGTCGGGCGATTTCAGCCAGCGTTCCCGGCGTCTGCCGCGGGATGTTCAAGCTTTTGATCTTTGCTCGCATCGACTTCAGTGCCGTTGGGCTGACCGCAGGCGTGTAGCCACAGAAGAGCTTGTCTCGCTGTGTATTCGCCACCCGTCGCGGCCGGAACTGATACCCGAGAAAGTCGAAAGCGACATTCGGATACGTTCCTCGGCGCCGTTGATCCTTGCAGCAAACGATCTTGGTCTTTGTCGGATGCATCTCCAGTCCGCACGCTGCCAGCCGAGAACTCAGCTCCACCTTAACGGCTTCGGCCTGTTGCTCGCTCTGGCAGTGAACAAGACCATCGTCGGCATATCGACACCATGGCAGGTCGGGATGCATCCGCGTCATCCACAAATCAAATGCATAGTGCATGAAGAGATTTGCGAGGCAGGGACTGACGAAACCGCCTTGCGGGGTGCCGCACGTTCGCGCCAAAACCTCACCATTCTTCTCCATCTAAGCTGCCAGCCATCTTCCGATGTAGAGCAGGGCCCACTTGCATGTAACGTGCTTCCTGACCGCTTTCAGCAATAGATCGTGTGGAAGATTGTCGAACAGTCCTTTGATGTCGAATTCCAACCCAGTCATACTTCCAGCACCGCTGGCGGGTCACGCCGACGGCATCCAAGGCCGACTTCCCCGACCTGTACCCGTATGAGTCTGGAAGAAAGACGGAGTCCAGATCCGGCTCAATCATCTGTTTGACCACCATCTGCGCGATCCGATCGCTGACCGTGGGCACACCCAAAACCCTCTCGCCTCCAGCCTTCTTTGGAATGGAGACGGCACGCACCGGTGGCGGAAAGTAGGCTCCGGACGACATCCGATTCCAGATCTTGTAGAGATTTCTCACAAGGTCTTTCTCGAACATTTCCAAAGTCTCGCCGTCCACCCCGGCTGCGCCATGGTTGGCTTTGACCGCTTTGTAAGCTTCGTACACTTGCCGTTTCTCAATTCGAAACGGTTTGTCTGCCGTACTTTCCGAAGTCATCCTGTTTCCAGTTGTTTCAAACAATACGACCACCTGATCCGACCCCTTTGCTCCGGCCCCATTACATGGCCCTCACCGCTCGTACGGGTCGGTCCGCCCCAGTCTCCTGCATCGGTACTCTCGCCTTGCGGTTTGCTCCGCTTGAGCTTCTCCCTTTGCATCAGGAGCCTGGTTCCTGCAGTTCCGCGTGAAAGCCTATGTCCAAATCACGCCCCCTCTACGCCGGTCGCCGCCCGCCCGGTCATCACGCATCTGGCGGACTTGTCCCAGGATGACGAAACGGTCCTAGTTTCGACGACACCTACGTTCATAACGACGCGTCCTCGGAGGGTTCACTTTCGTTCGTCT
>DASYHX010000308.1:0-10186 GCA_035998065.1 Pseudorhizobium sp. | reverse complement strand
ACAGCAGGGCCGGGCTGGCGTCGCGCTCTTCATCACGACCGTTGCCTCCTTCGTTGGCGGCAGCATCGGCATCCTGGTGCTCTCCAATCTCACGCCGCTCATCGTGGAGGTCGGCCAGGCTTTCGGCCCGGCGGAGTATTTTGCTCTCATAATCTTCTGTTACGTGGCCGTCTCAACCATCGGCGGTACTGATCCGAAAAAGAACATCGCCATGGTGCTGCTGGGCGGACTGTTCGGAACCGTCGGCATCGACCTCTATGACGGCACCCAGCGGTATACGTTCGGTTATGGCCAGCTCATCGACGGCGTTTCTCTCGTTCCCGTCGCGATGGGCTTGTTCGGCCTATCGGAGATCATTCTTTCCATTCGCGGTTCGGGTAATCGGGTCCGGCACAAGATTACGCTGCGTTCGATGATCCCTGCCGCCGCAGACTGGAAGCGGATGGGATGGCCGATGATCCGAGGCGCCGTTTCCGGCTGCATCTTCGGACCGCTGCCCGGCACCGGACCTTCCTTCGCGGCTATCACCAGCTACGCGGCGGAAAAGCAGATCGCTCGCGATCCGAATCGCTTCGGACAGGGCGCTGTTGAAGGAATCGCCGCCCCGGAATCGGCCAACAACGCCGCGGTCCAGACGGCCTTCATCCCGACCCTCTCGCTTGGCATCCCCGGGACGCCCACGATGGCCATCATGATCGGCGCGCTGATGATCCATGGCGTCGTGCCGGGCCCGCTGCTCATCACGCAGCAACCGGATCTTTTCTGGGGCCTCGTCGCCAGTTTCTGGATCGGCAACCTTCTGCTTCTCCTGCTCAACATCCCGCTGATCAGCGTTTGGGTTTCCCTCCTCAACATCCCGTATCGATACCTCTACCCGGCTATCGTCGTGCTCATCGCCCTTGGCTCCTACAGCATCGCGAACAGCGCGTTCGACGTCATGCTTGTCCTCGCCTTTGGCATTCTCGGTTATCTGCTGAGGCGCGCTGGCTTTATGCCTGCGCCGCTCCTGATCGGCTTTGTGCTCAGCCCGCTTCTTGAAGAGAATCTGCGGCGTGGAATGCTGATGGGGCGCGGTGACGTGAGTTACTTCGTGGCTAGCCCAATTAGTGCCACGGCCATCGGCCTGAGCCTGCTCCTTCTCCTCTTCACCCTGGTCGGGGGACCCCTGCGTAGACGCTTTGGCCTCCGCGCCAAGGAAGTTCGATGACTCCCTCCGAGCCTACCCAAGTCAGGACCAACATGATCATCGATTGCCACGGTCACTACACGACCGCCCCTGCTCAGCACGAGGCCTGGCGCCAAGAGCAGATCGAAGCCAAGGGCGATCTGTCGAAGCTTGCGCACCGGCATGGTCCACAGATCAGCGACGATGAGATCCGGGAAAGCCTTGAGCTGAACCAGTTGCGTCTTCAGCGGGAGCGGGGAACGGATCTGACGATCTTCTCGCCTCGAGCGGGCGGCATGGGGCACCATGTCGGCGACGAGAGAATGAACCAGGACTGGTCTCGTCTATGCAATGACCTGATCAAGCGGGTTTGCGATCTGTACCCGGAAAATTTCGCGCCGGTCTGCCAGCTTCCGCAGTCTCCCGGCTGCCGACCCGAAGGTGTCATCCCCGAGCTCACGCGTTGTGTGGAAGAACTCGGCTTCATCGGTTGCAATCTCAATCCCGATCCGAGCGGCGGGCGCTGGACCGACCCGCCCATGACCGACCCCTGGTGGTTTCCGCTGTACGAGAAGCTGGAGGAGCTCGACGTGCCTGCGATGATACACGTCAGTCAGTCGTGCAATCCCAACTTCCATTTCACCGGCGCCCATTACATCAATGCAGACACTGCAGTGTTCATGCAGATCCTGGACTCGGACCTCTTCGAACGCTTCCCGGACCTGAAATTGATAATTCCCCACGGGGGTGGAGCAGTACCGTATCACTGGGGCCGATATCGCGGTCTTGCCATCGACCGAGGCCGTCTCGAGCCAGCAGCATTGATGGGCGACAACCTGTATTTCGATACATGCGTCTACCACCAGCCGGGCATCGACCTCATGGCAAAGGTTGTGCCGGTGGATAATGTCCTTTTCGCCTCTGAGATGCACGGGGCGGTCCGCTGCGCCGATCCTGATTCGGGTCACTTCTTCGACGATACGCGCAGATATATCGAGACTTGCGAATACCTCAGCGACGAGGACCGGCAGAAGATTTTCAGCGGTAACGTGCGTCGGCTGTATCGCCGGCTGCTGCCCGCAATCATTGCAACCAAAACAAAATCGGAAACGGCAGCACGATGAGCGAGGGTTTTCGAATCCGGGGGCGCTGGGAACGCGTGGAGCCGGAGATCGTCGAAGCGTACCGCGCCATCCCGGTCGCGGCTGTCAGCGACTCCATGCATCGGCTGAATGGTCTCGGTACTCCTCTCGTTCGGATGCACCGCGAGGGGCAGCTCTGCGGGCCTGCTTTGCCGGTTAAGACACGGCCGGGCGACAATTTGATGCTGCACAAGGCGATCGAGATGGCTGAGCCAGGGGACGTCATCGTTTGCGACGCAGGAGGCGATGTGACGAACTCGCTGATGGGCGAGATGATGCTGGTTCATGCCCATAAGCGCGATGTCGGCGGCTTCGTTATTGATGGCGCGATCCGCGACCGAGACGCATTCACGCGTGTCAATTTGCCAGTCTACGCTCGCGGCGTTGCTCATCGGGGTCCGTATCGGGACGGGCCAGGAGAAATCGGCTTCGCGATCGCTATAGGCGGGATGCCTGTTGAGGCAGGGGATCTTATTGTCGGTGACGCGGACGGGCTCGTCGTCGTGCCGCGTGCAGCGGTCTACGGTGTGCTGGATCGGGCGAGGGCGAAGGTCATGGCTGAAGAGAAGCAGCTACAGACGATCATGGCCGGAAAGTTTGACCGCAGTTGGATCGACGAGACGCTCTCCCGCAGAGGCTGCGCCTTCATCGATTGAGGCTGGCCTCTGAGAGTCGTCCTTGCGCCCATGTCGGCCGTTCAAACTGATCGCGCGCGATCCTGAAACCTGCCGTTCGTGAACGAAGCTCCAAACGGCAGTCAAAACGACTGGCATTGAGACGATTCTGCCATCCAGAGCGATGGTTCGAACGGCGGCTCTCGCCGGGGAACGAAGCGATCCGCGCGGCGGTGATCGGGGTCCTCTTCCAAGGGGCGGTCGATTTCAATGACCCGGCGACAGGTTGGTGGGAACTGTGGATCCGGCAACCGGAACTTCGCGCCAATGACGTCGCAAACGCCGCGCGCGCCGCTGCGCTCGATGTCCATCCCGAGCGGCTGATCTTCCCCGACACCGTCGTCCTGTTCGTGCATGCCACGGTCGCCCGTCTGGTCGAGCTCGCCCAGCGCATGCCCGGCGCCGTGAGCGAGATCCGGCGGGCGAGCGGCACCATCGAGCCATTCCTTGACCTGGGCAATTATGCGCTGGGCCAAGCCGCGTTCGTCGCCGAGCTGGCAGAACGCGTCACGGCACCCCCCGAGGGCGCACCGACGATCTGTGTCATCGACACGGGCGTCGCCGCCGTTCACCCGCTGATCGCTCCTGGCATCGCAGGGGCATGGGCGTTCGATGATCGCTGGGGCGTGGACGATCACGAGCCGCATGGCGGCCACGGCACCGCGATGGCGGGTCTCGTTCTCTATGGCGATCTCGAGCCCGCCATGAATGACCGGCGTGCCGTCGCGCTCGCTAACACAGTCGAGTCGGTCAAATTCCTGCCGCCGCGCGGATTCCCGGCAACGGAGCCGGCCAACTATGGCGTCGTCACCCAGGCGGCCGTGGCGAGGGTGGAGATCGATCGCGCGGACGCGGTCCGCAGCTTCTGCGTCGCGACCTCATCGCCCGAATTCTCGCCCGCTCGGCCGTCGAGCTGGAGCGGAGCCATCAATCAACTTTGTGCCGGCGCCATGCCTGGCAAACGCGGCGATCGGGTCACCGCCGCGAACCATCCCAAGCGGCTTCTCCTCATTGCCACCGGCAATGCCGAACCCGGGCAGCGGGCGGCGGTCGAGACGTTCAAATCGCTAGAAGACCCGGCGCAAAGCTGGAATGCGCTGATCGTTGGCGGCTACACCGCGAAGGAGGCGATTCCCGTCGACCCGGCCGGACTGACGCCCGTCGTTACGGCCAATCACCGCAGCCCGTTCAGCCGGGGATCGTGCGATCTGCCCGACGATCTCACGCCGATCAAACCGGAGGTGCTGTTCGAGGCCGGTAATATGCTCGTCGACGCCACCGGCTACTGCGGCGTTCACCCGCACGGCGCAGGCGTAACGAAGACCATACGCCCGATGAGGAAGAGGGCTATGTCCGCAGTTTCATGGCGGAAGACGACGATGGCAGACTCTTCATCGACTATATTTCATGGAACACCGTCGTCGCCGTCGCTGGCGCAGAAGACCTGGGCTATCCCGATTATCTTGCCACCCTGAGCCGTCTCCTGCGCGATGGCCTGGGTCACGAAGACCGCGTGTCGCCGAGAAATATCTCTGGCCTCACCCGCGATACCTGGCTGTCCTCGATCTCTTCGGTGCGTTGCCCGGCGACGCTCCCTACCGTGTCGAGAATCCTGAGAATTGCGAATTGATCGAGAATCTGCCCCGAATGACCCAACTCGCGAACGCCGCGCAACGACGGCTCGATGCGTTCAACGCTGCGCGCGAGCGGAGGAGCTAAGGGTGTCCGCCAACGAGTCCAAACGGCATCACTATGTGCCGCAATTCTACCTGCGACGCTTTGCCTGTCCGGACGATGCGAACAAAGTCATGGTGCTCGAACGCCACAGCGACGTCGTCGTCGCCGATCGCAAATCGATCGACCGTATCGGCTATGAGGATGGCCTTCACGACTACGATGCGGGTGAGGGACGCGCGTCGATCGAAAGCGCGTTGAACAAGGTCATCGAAACGCCGTTCTCCAAAAGTGCGACGTGGCTGAAAATCGCCAATGGTGACTGCGCGAGCCTCGATGAGACCGATCGGTTGCCGTTATATGGCTTTGCTCGGCACCTTCAGCTGCGAAACCTCGAAACGCTGCGGTTTATCGAGGATCAGCACAGCCGCTTCCTTGCCGGCGAGCTCGAAGAGGAGCTGACGGACGAGGAGCGGGAAATGTACGATTGCATCGCCACTGCGCCGGGAACGGCTCATGCGCTGTTCCGCGCCGGCGCGATGGAAACGGCGCTGCCTGTCGACGCTGGCGGGATCAATGTGATCGTCTGCAAAGCGCCGATCGAACTTCGCGCATCCACCAATCCCACGGTCAGGATCTCGGTCCCGGGCCAAGACTCGATCTTCGGCGAGATGTTCAATTCGCTCCGGACGTGGTGGATCACCCTCGACCGGCATTGGGGCGCGTTTAGCATCGCAGGCGGTCCACCGGGCTTCAGCACCGGCGAAGTTCCAAGTGTAATCGTCCGGGTCGCGAACCGCCAATATCTCGTCCAGTTCCTGAATGACGGCGCCCGCTACATGCTGGCCGATGACGGCTTCCTGGGCGAAGACCTCAAATGGGCAAGCTTCGCTTTTGCACAGCGCACGACGCGGGGCTTCCGCTATCGGGCCGTCGCAACGCCGCCATAGTGCGGCGCGCGGCGGGCTTGCTCACCGTTGTACGGGCCTGAGCAGCGGGCCAATCGTCCGCTCTTGCTGACCGAGGTACCGGTCTCCGCTCGGGCTGAACCCGGCTTTGCTCAAGGCGGTTCGCATCGCGACATTGTCGGTGCGCACCGTGGCGAACACCCCGCCGCCGTCGCTGTGCGAAAGCGTTTCGGCGACCAGTTTGTGGGACAGACCGCGTCCCTGCAGCGCGGGCTGAATGTAAATATAGCCCAGTTCGAATGGATAGTTCGGCTCTGAAAGTCCGATCCCAGCCTGTCCGGCGATCTTCTGCCTGTAGCTTCTTTGCGGGCGCTTCAAGACGGCTACGCCGCGCACGGCATCGTTCTGCTTCACCATGACGAGGATCCGGGCCTGGTCGATGTTCGTGCTGAGCGCCGCACCCACGACCTCGCCAGCTTCGACGACCAGCTCCTGAAACTGGCTCCCCTCGGCGGCGGTCAGGCTTCCCGGCGACGCTGCAACGAATTCGACCTCCGCGCCCTGCATTCGCTCAACCTTCCGGAAGGGCTATGGACACGGCGATGGCGGCGCCGATGGGCCCCGATCGCCGTTCCAGAAGTCTGGAGACGATCGTCTCACGGTCCGACCCGAATTGCTGGCCGACCTTGCACCGCAAGAGCAGGTCCGCCGCCCAGGTCTCCAATCGCCAATTGCTGGAGCCGGCGGCGTCCTCGAGAGCCCCGAGCGTTGGCGCTACGCCGTCCTCCAAAGTCGCCAGGACGGCATCGACTTCGGCCATCGTGTAGACCCGGCAGCCCAACGGCGGAGCCTCGACGGTTAGATAGGAATGCGCGGGATAACGCCCCGTCGTCGGGATCGCGGGCGGTCGTGCGAGGCAAGACCATCCGCACCACGAACAGCGATTCCTCGGCGCCATGCCCGCTCGATCGCGTGAACCGAGTCTTCAAGGCGCCGCGGCCGAACATGCTCTGGGTCTCCGACTTTACCTATGTCGCGACCTGGAACGGCTTTGTCTACGCCGCCTTCGTCATCGATGTCTTTGCCCGACGTATTGTCGGCTGGCGCGTGTCGCGCTCGGCACGAGCGGACTTCGTTCTCGACGCTTTGGAGCAGGCTCTTCATCAGCGGCGGCCCTTCGCAGGCAGCGGGCTCGTCTGCCATTCCGACAGGGGAAGCCAATATGTGAGCATCCGCTACACCGAGCGTCTCGCTGATGCCGGCATCGAACCGTCTGTCGGCAGCGTCGGAGATTCCTACGACAATGCCCTCGCCGAAACGGTAATCGGCCTCTTCAAGACCGAAGTTATCCATCGTCGCGGACCCTGGCGGTCTTTCGAGGCCGTCGAGTTCGCCACCCTCGAATGGATCGATTGGTTCAACAACCGACGCCTTCTCGAGCCGATCGGAAACATCCCGCCCGCAGAGGCAGAGGAAGCCTACTACGCCCAGCATGAGGCACTGCCGATCGCCGCGTAAAACTCAACCCAGACAGCCTCCGGGAAACTCGGTGCGGTTCAGTTACGCCGACAGCCGACGTCTTCTAGGTGATCTGTGACACCCGTCAGGATAGCCCGCGCTCTCGCCATTGCCGCGAAGGAGCGGCACCCTCGCGAGAGCGGTAGGAGCCGCGAGCGGCTAATGCCTCGGGCGGGTGCACCGCCTGCGCGATCAGCTCGGCAGTTAGACCAGCGCCCGCGATCCAGCGGGGCGGCCTGACGCCGGCCCGGTCCATTTGCGTCACAACTTCCGCCGGCTCTCGGCGTCAGCAGGGGGAAGATCACCACCACCTCTCCAGACCCGTAGCGATTGCGCATACGCGAATTCCTGTATACAGATATACGAGAGATAGCGGTTTAGCTGTCTGAACGAGAGCGAAGCTCCACGAAAGGGAGGATGATTATGAGCATCTTTGGATTCCAGGGTCGGCTATTGGCCGGCATCATGGTCGCTGCTATGCCGCTGTCCGCCGCTGCGCAGGATTACCCAGGCGAGCGGGACGTGACACTCGTCGTTCAAAGCTCAGCCGGCGGCGGCAGCGATATTTTTGCCCGGACCGTCGCGAAGCACCTGTCTGAACTTGGGCTGATCGATCGCCAGTTGCTCGTGGAAAATCGTCCCGGCGGCTCCGGTACCGTGGCGTATGCCTATACCGCAGGTCAGAAGGGGAACCCCTACGTCCTGCAGACCATCGCCTCCAGCTTCTTCACGACGCCGCTCCTGGGTCAGAGCCCGGTCGGCCCAGATGATTTCACCCCCGTCGCAGCCATCGCGGTCGATCCTTACGTGCTGGCCGTCGATGGGGACAGCAAGTATGAGACCCTCGACGATCTGGTTGCAGCAGGCTCGATCACGACGGGGACGACCGGTGTCGTCAACGATCAGACCATTCTGGGTGCGCTCCTTAGCCAGGCGACCGGCGTCGAAATCCGCCCCGTGCCCTTCGACGGCTCCGGCGAGGAGATGAGTGCCGTTTTGGGTGGCCATATCGATGCCCTTTTCGGCAACCCCTCGGAAATCCTGCAGCAGATCGAGAGCGGCGAGCTCCGCGCCTTGGCCGTATCGACGCCTGAGCGACTTACCTCGCTTCCCGAAATTCCGACGTTTCAAGAGCTGGGGCATGACATCACGCACACCCAGATGCGCGCGATCGTGATGCCGGCAGACGTGCCGGATGAAGCGTTGAGCTTCTGGCAGGATGCCTTTGAGCAACTGGCCTCGTCGGAGCTGTGGCGGGAAGATTATCTGCAGCGGTACAATCTTGAGCCTACCTTCATTAAAGGCGACGAACTCGATCAGCAATTCGACAAGCTGTCCGGGAGCTTCGAGGAGCAGATGCGGGCCGCAGGTCTCATCCAGTAACATTGGCGACGGCTCCGGGTTCGCCTGGAGCCGCATCGCGATGTGGGAGCTGCGTCATGCGCATCAGGACATTGGACACCGCCGCTGCGGCGCTATTCTTCGCGTTCGGCATCTGGATTGTCGCCCAGGCCTTCGCACTGGGGATCACAAGCGATGCCGGACCAGCGCCGGGCACGTTCCCGCTCATCGCAGGCGCACTGGTCGCACTGTTCTCAGCCGCGGCGCTGGTTCGCTCCCTGCGTCACCAGGAAGCGCCGAGGGACGCCATCGGCCTGCCCGAAATCGCCAAGGTCTTGGGCATCACCGTCGCGACCGTGGTCTATCTGGCGGTTTTCGGAACGCTCGGTGCGTTCCTGCCGCTGCCGTTCCTGATGATCGCCATCAGCCTGATCATTCATTGGCGGGTCGACCTTCGTTGGCTCGCCATCATCACGGCCATCTCGATCGCCTTCACCTTCGCCTGCTACCTGATCTTCGAGGTCGGTTTGCGGATCCTGCTTCCCGAAGGGCCCTTGGGCTTCTAGCGGATCGGACACAATGGAAACCCTAGCCCTCCTTCTCGACGGTCTGGCCGGAGCCGTTGCGCCCCAGAACCTGCTCGCGATCTTCGTCGGCGTTATTCTCGGCCTAGCGGTGGGGGCCCTCCCGGCGCTCGGCCCCGCAGCCGGGGTCGCGATCCTGCTGCCGGCGATTGTCAATCTTGATCCCACGGTGGCCATAGCCGGCCTCGCCGGTGTCTATTACGGCGCGATGTACGGGGGCGCTGTAACCTCGATCCTTCTTGGCGTACCTGGCGACAGCGCCGCGATGATGACCGTCGTCGACGGTTACCCGATGGCGAAGCGAGGAGAGGCAGGACGTGCGCTCGGAATGGCCGTCTATGCGTCTTTCGTAGGAGGGCTCATCAGCCTCGTCCTGATGACGTTCCTGTCGACTGCCGTGGCTCGGACCGCGCTGGCCTTCGGTCCAGCCGAAATGACGGCGCTCATCGTGTTGGCGCTCGCGCTGGTCACCGTTCTGGGCGGGGACGACGCCATCAAGGGATTTCTGGGTCTGGGGCTGGGACTGTGGGTCGGCATGATCGGCCTCGATCCCATGCGCGGAACCGAACGCTTCACCTTCGGCTCCCTGCATCTGCTCGATGGCATCGAATTCACGGTTGTCGTGGTCGGCATGTACGGTCTCGGTCAGATGTTTGCCGCGTTGGGTGCCCCTGCAGGCAACACGGGGCGCGCCAGTTATTCGATGTCGAGCCTGATGCCGCGCCTGGCAGATCTCTTCGTCTGCAAGGTCACGTTGGTCCTGAGTTCGCTCATCGGCTTCTTCGTCGGCGTGCTGCCGGGGGCAGGGGCAACGGCGGCAACCGTTTTCGCCTATGCCACCGCAAAGCGTCTTTCGAAGACGCCTGAGGAATTCGGGAAAGGCGCTGTCGAAGGCGTAGCTGCGCCCGAAGCTGCCAATAACGCCGCCTCGTATTCGGCGATGATTCCGCTTTTCACGCTGGGAATTCCCGGCTCTGGCACCACGGCGGTGATGCTGGGAGGCCTCCTGATGCTGGGGCTTGAGCCTGGGCCTCGGCTGTTTTCCCAGCAGCCCGAGTTCATCTGGACGCTGATCGGCACCTTCTACATCGGCAACATCGTTCTGGTCTTCCTGACCCTCCTCCTGGTGCCCGTGCTCGCAGCTCTCGTCTTCGTTCGCACCTCGATCCTGTTCCCGATC
>DASYHX010000305.1:0-10982 GCA_035998065.1 Pseudorhizobium sp. | reverse complement strand
ACGAGGATCGCATAGCGGATGGTGTTGGAGAAGAATTGCGCCAGTGTGGCATCAATACCGTGGATGCGGGAGAGGCCACGATAGGCCCAGCGACTGATCAGACCTGAGGCAATCCAGCCGACGACAAGAAGAATGACGGCGCCGAGGATGGAGAAGGAATACTGGACGGCGAGGGTCGTTAGCTGGGCCAGTGCGGCGCGCGTTGCGACCACGAAATCCGATGCTTCTTCCATGTCCCTGGATGCTCCTTTGACGCCGCGACCGGTATTTGGGGCGTATGCTGCAGAGGTCAAGGAAGCAGAGGAGATCGTGTCAGGTGTTCAGACAACATCTCGAAATCAGATGTCACACAGCGTTGGATTTCAACCGGATCGGCAACACGAACGATGCCCTCCCGTCGGTGTCTCTGCCTCGCCCGATCGCCTTGATGGCCTTGATCAGCCGGCCCTCCCGCCCGAGCAGTTGATCGCCGAACTCGATGAGGCGCGCATTCGGAGTCGCATGCGGGGCTGCAGCCCGAAGCCGCATTGCCAGCGCCATGTCGTCTTCTTCCGGGTCGACCGCCAGCGAGGCAATTGCGGCTGCCGCCGGTGACCGCGAGACCCCCATCCAGCAGTGGACGACAATGGGCGCCCTCCGGTCCCATTGGCGCACGAAATTGATCAACCGTTCCACATGCTCCTCCGCCGGTGCAACGAGATCTCCGGTTCCGGCGAAGGAGATATCGTTCATCTTGAGCGTGAGATGTCGGTCGGCTGCAATGAGGCCCGGACGATGAAAATCCTGCTTCTCGGCGATCAGGCTGATCAAGTGGCTCGCCTTGTGACGCACCGCCAGTTCCGCAATACTTGCCAGCGGACATACAATAATGGCGCTCATGGCAGCGCAGCCGGAAGGCGCTCGGCTTCAAGCTCGGCGAACCGCTTGAGAAACAGAGACTGTGCCTCAAGTGCAGGCATGGGCTCCAGCGGCAGCATCTCCTTGGTGATCCCGCGCGGCTGGCCGAAGAACCTGCGCGCTTCCTCGATCGAAAATCCGGCAAGCACCGTCGCCTCAAAGAAGGCCGCGATGGTGTCCGCCTTCTTGATCAGAGCCTTCAACTCCCGGCTGGGGTGGGCCGGTAGCCCGAACCGTAGGTGGATCGCCGCCTCGAGGCGATGCTCCACGCTCTTGTACCCGCCGCCGACGACAGACTTGAAGGGAGAGATCATGTCGCCGATGACGTATTCGGGGGCATCATGCAGGAGCGTCATCAGTTGGCTCTGGCAGTCGGTATTGTTGCAGCGGCGGAAAATCTCCTCGACCACCAGGCAATGCTGGGCAACCGAAAATGCGTGGTCTCCACGTGTCTGGCCGTTCCAGCGTGCGACTCGGGCAAGCCCGTGGGCGATGTCGGAGATTTCGACGTCGAGCGGCGAGGGGTCGAGCAGGTCGAGCCGTCGCCCGGAGAGCATGCGCTGCCAAGCGCGCGTCATCTTGGTGGTGCTCACGGATCGGTCTCTTCACCGGAAGGAAAGGCGAGACCCGTCCACTGCGGGAGCGTTGCTGTCACGGAAACCTCTCCAGCCAACAACGGCGTACCGGCGGCAAGGGCTGCGCCAACCCGATCGATCCGCACAATGGCCAGGCCCTTGCGCCCGCTGACGGTGCCAAGTGTTCCAATAGACTTGCCGCCTGCGGTGATCTCAATGCCGGATGGCGGGAGATCCCTCTCCGAGTCAATGTGGACCAAGCGGCGGCGGGCCGTTCCTCGGTGCTGCATGCGCGACACAACCTCTTGGCCGACATAGCAGCCCTTTCGGAATGAAAGCCCGCCGTTGAGGTCCATCAGGATGTCATGGGGAAACGCGTCCTGCAGGGCATAATCCGCACCGGAGGCGGCAACGCCAGCTTCAACGCGAAGTGCGTCGTAATCCCCCTGCGTGTCCGTCCCAACGTGGCCCGGCAGCCGGACCAGTCGGATCCCGGCCTTTGCAAACCGCGCGTCCGCAGCGCCGTCGCCGTCTTCGTCCTCGCCCCAAAGCACGGTCACCCCTTGGCTGTCAGCGACTGTGATTTCCACTGGCGAGCGCAGCTTGTACATGGTCAATCGGCGCACCAAGGCATCAGCCTGAGCTTCATCCGTCTCGATGATGAACCTGTCGCCGTTCCGCCAGATGATGAAGTCGAACAAGACTTTGCCCTGGGGTGTCAGAAGGGCGCCGGGCCGTGCCTCCCCGGCGGCGAGCGTGGCGACGTCCGTCGTGATCAGGTTCTGCAGGAACTGTTCTGCCTCCTGGCCGGAAATGTAAAGGATGTGTCGCGCGTCGAGGTAAGCGGCTGGCATGGCATAGACTCGGAGGGTTTTGGTGCTGATCCCAGTTAGGTATTCGCCGGCGGCGCAGCAAGCCCGCGCATGCGCCGTCAATCGCCGCCGGTAAAGGACGTCCACTCACCTTCGGGCGTGATGGCGAGCCGGTAGAAATTGTAGTTCCCGCCTTCTTCCATTCCCATCAGGTCGCCGAAGGTGATGATGCGCAAGAGCTCCACCCGTTCCGGGGGCGTCAGCGAGCCAAGTGGCTTGCCGACGAAGTAGGGCCAGACGTAAACTTCGTCAGGCGTGCCGACATCCAGACGTGCGGCGCCCGTGGAAAGGATGTCGAGGATAATCGCAAGGATCTCCAGACCGTCCGGATCTCCAGAAAAGCTTTTTATTGACTCTATCGCGTCAGCAATATCCCCAGGGACCTGCGTCGGTCTGGGTCCCGAATCCGTGAGTGGCCGCAGCCGTTCGTAACTACCGGAAGCCGCCGCCTCGACGATCAATTCGCGCATCCGCTTTACCGGCTCGGGAAGCTGCGACAAATCCCTGATGATTTCGACACCCACGGCGTCGGCATCCTCATTTGCAGAATCGGTTTGAGTGGTGACAGGTGGATTGATCAGAGGATCGGGGAGCGGAATTCCGGATGGTGCCTCACTGCTAACCTCCGGGGCGCTTCTCTGCTCGTCGGGAGCGGCGCGCAACTCCGAGAGAGCTTTCGCCTGAGGTGGGGCGAGTGCGGCAACGCAGAGCGCTAGAGCCACAAGCGCTAAGGGAAGCTTTCGAGGTGAAGGAGGTTCCGGAGCTCTGCCCATCGGAAGACCTCGCACCTACTGGATACGACGTTCCGGGGAGAATTCACCTGAGAGCATGCGTTCGCGCAACTCTTCGAGCATGGCTTCGGCGCCCTGTTCTCCATGAATGCGAATCGTTTCTCGCATGGCAAGTGCAAAGGCAGCATCGGCAATGATCTCAGGCTCGATACCGTCGGCGACCCCGTCGGCCCAGGCTTCGTTCTGGTATTCCAGGGCCACCTGCATCTTCTCGTGGACGATCATGTCGTCGATATCGTTGCGGCCAGTGTGCATCATATCTTCCTCGGTTACCCGCGGGTTACTCGGTTGTTAAGAACTCTAGCAGCCTTTTACCAAAACGACACGGCTTGCTGGCGAAAGAGGTAAATAATGCCCTAATTTCCGAAGCGGGCAGCAATTTCTGCAGCAAGTGTTGCGCCTTCGTTACGGTGACGCTCCTCGGCGGTGCGCGCCGCATCCGTGCACGTCGTATGGATTGACGCGAATGAGCGGTAGCCGCGATTGAAGGCGGCGGTAAGGCGCTCGCGCCGCTTCGGCTCCGTCGCCGTGTCTGCGTTCAGCAGTTCCTGCATCGACTGGCGCCAGTTTCCGTCTTCTCCGCCACAGAGCGTGCGAAGGTAGTGGATTGATCCCAGGATCTCCGCCAGCCGTGACAGTTGCTCGTCATAGGGGGCAGGCTTTTCCTCTACAGCCGGGGCAGGGGTGGGAGAGGGAGGCGGTTCCTGGGCGGCAAGCGGAAGAGCTGTCGCAGCAAGAATGATGAAGCTGGCGCAAAGGCGCAGGACGGTCGGCATGTGTTTCTCGCGATAGCTGGTCATTTCAGCGCCCCGCCGCGAGCCGTTCGGCGCAATCGAGCACGCTCGGCGGCACAGGCAGGCTGCGAATCTCGTCAAGCGTATACCACCCCTGATCCGCCGCATCATCCGCCGCGATTGCTTCGGAGGAGACATCCGCCTCCACCAGGAAGACGGACAGAAAGAAATGGCTCTCGATCTCTCCGTCTCGCGCCTCGGTTCTCAGATCATAGGTGGCGAAGAGTTCTGGATGGAAGGCGGTGATGCCGGTCTCCTCGCGGAACTCCCGCAGGGCTGTCTCTGCCGGCGTTTCCCCAGGCTCGGCACGGCCCCCGGGAAACGCGAAGAGATCCGCAGCCGGAGGATTGCCCCGACGGATAAGCAGGAATCGCCCCTCCCGCTCAAGCACGGCTGATGATGCCATACGTGGAGACAGAGGCGGCGCAACATCGAGTTGGTCATTCATTGCCGCTAGACTAGAAAGAAAGCTCATAAAAACAACTCCGGGTGCGCGATGAACGCCTATCTTCTTTTCGCGGCTGCGGCACTGGCGGAGATCGCCGGCTGTTTTGCCTTCTGGGCTTGGATGCGCCTCGACAAGCCTGTCTGGTGGCTCGCCCCAGGCATGGTGTCGCTGGCGCTCTTCGCTGGGCTGCTCTCCCTTGTGCCAAGCGATGCCGCAGGACGAACCTATGCTGCCTATGGAGGCATCTACATCCTCGCATCCCTCCTATGGCTTTGGCTGGCGGAGGGCCGGATCCCGGATCGCTGGGATATCAGCGGTGGAGCGATCTGCCTCGCCGGCGCCTCGCTGATCCTCTTCGGCCCGCGTGGCTGAGCGACCGGCTTGACCGGCCGGAACCCTGGTGCAATGACATCTGCATGTGTGGACGCTACGCCCTGACCGCGACGCCGGAAGACATCCTGCAGTTTCTCAGCGTCATCGACATCGAAGACTTTCCGCCGCGCTACAACATCGCGCCGACGCAGCCGATCCTCGTGGTTGCGGCCTCGGAGCGGGAGAGGCCGGGGAGCAACCTTCCCGAGCGGCGCGCCCTGCTGGCCCGCTGGGGCTTCATTCCTGGTTGGGTGAAGGATCCCCGCGACTTCCCGCTGCTAATCAATGCCCGTGCGGAAACGGTAATTGAGAAGGCCTCGTTTCGTGCTGCCATGCGTCATCGACGCATCCTCATCCCGGCCTGCGGCTTCTATGAATGGCGCCGGCCACCGAAGGAAACGGGACTTCCGTCACAGCCTTACTGGATTCGGCCGAGACGCGGTGGCTTGCTCGCCTTTGGCGGTCTTCTGGAGACCTACGCCTCCGCCGACGGTTCCGAAGTGGATACGGCAGCGATCTTGACCACAAAGGCGAACCCGACGATCCGCGGCATTCACGACCGCATGCCGGTGGTGGTCCCGCCAGATGAATTTGCCCGCTGGCTCGACTGCAAGACGCAGGAGCCGCGCATGGTCGCCGATCTGTTGCGGCCGGCAGCGGATAATCTCTTCGAGGCTGTGCCGATCTCGGATCTCGTCAACAAGGTCGCCAACATGGGGCCGGAACTGCAGAAGCCGATTTCACTTGCCGATCCCGTCGCGCCTCCAAAGACCCTCGGACAAATGTCGTTCTTCTGACCCGCTCCCTCTCTCCTCACAGGCTTCTCTAGAATGGTTTCCGCTGTCCTTTCCGGCTTCGCTCTCGGAGCGTCGCTGATCATCGCCATTGGTGCCCAAAACGCCTTCATCCTGCGTCAGGGCCTAATCCGCCGCCACGTCTTTGTCCTCTGTCTTATATGCGCTCTTGCCGATGCGCTTCTTATCGCTGCCGGGGTTGCCGGCCTTGGAACAATCGTCGCGCAGTCGCCCATGCTGATCACGATCGTGACCTGGGGAGGAGCTATCTTTCTGGGTGCTTACGCAGTGAAGGCCTTCCTGCGGGCATGGCGGCCGGTGGCCATGGTGGCGGGGGCTCCGGAAGGCATGACTCTGAAGGCGGCGGTGTTGACCTGCCTTGCCTTCACCTTCCTCAACCCGCACGTCTATCTCGACACGGTTGTGTTGCTGGGTAGCCTGTCGGCGGCGTTCGAAGGAAGGGAGCGACTGGCCTACGGCGCGGGCGCCGTCATTGCGTCCTTCGTCTGGTTCTTCTCGCTTGGCTACGGCGCGCGCTTGCTCGCGCCGTTGTTTGCGAGACCCGCGGCCTGGCGGGTTCTGGATGTCCTGATCGGGATCATCATGAGCCTGCTCGCGCTCGGACTGCTGGCGAGTCTCGGAAAGGCGGCCTAGAGTGTCAGCCGGCCGGCTTCAACGCCTGCTTTGGCTTCAGCATCAGCGCAGCAGCGACAACCGCCTTCAGCGCCAGGGGACGGTAGGGGTGCGGCTGCTCGGCCTTGGGCTGTTGTGCAGGCGCGCTCTTCTGGTTCGACATGTGGTTTTCCTCACGCAGGCGATACGGACGTCGACGCGTCCTTCTGCGCGATTTGAATTTCAAAACTGGCGGAATAGTGGCGTAGATGTTCAGCGAAATGCCATCAAAGCCGAAAGGCGCGATTGAGCGACCCACTGTTGCAATTCCCACGCAGACAGGAACTGACTGGTCAGACGTTGGCCTCGTCTTCCTCGATCGTCAGCGTGCCGTAGCGGCGGTGCCAAAGACGTGCACTAAAGGGCAGGAAGGCTAGGTAAACGATGACGCTAACCACGAGCACCTGCCACGTATAACTCATCAGCAGTGCCACGTAGAGCACGACCACGAGAAGAATTGGCAGCATCTGGTCCCGGCGGACCTTTGTCTGCGACTTGCCCGACCACACGGGTACGCGGCTGACGAGCAGGTATCCGATCAAGACGGTATAGGCGACGCTGCCATAAACGAAGAGTGGCGACGGCTGCACACCGAGAAAGCCCAGATAAACCGGCAGAAGCACCAGAACCGCCCCGAAGGGTGCGGGCACGCCAACAAAGAACTCCGACTGCCAAGGCGCCTTCTCCTGGCGCTCCTCCATCACGTTGAATCGAGCGAGCCGCAGGCCGGCGGCGATCGCATAGATGAGAGCGGCGATCCAGCCGAAGGAACGAGCATTGTCGAGCAGGAAGGCATAGGAAACGAGGGCAGGAGCGACACCGAAATTGATGATGTCGGCAAGGGAATCCATCTGAACGCCGAACCTTGAGTTCGCTTTCAGGAGTCGCGCAATCCGCCCGTCTATGCCGTCAAGGAAAGCGGCCAGGAGAACCATGGCGACGGCGAGTTCGAAGCGATCCTCGAAGGCAAGCCGGATGCCCGTCAGGCCCGCGCAGATGGCAAGAACCGTGATCAGGTTCGGCACCATGAGTCGGAGCGGAATTTCCCTCAGTCTTGGGCCTCGGCCGCTGTTGTCGGTCCGCGGCGTCTCAGATGAGGGAACGGGCGTCTCCATGGGATCTCCTTGCGGTTTAGCTTCGGCGGCTGATGGTCGGGCCCTTTGTCGAGCCGAACTCGGCGATCACCGTCTCGCCGCCATAAGTGCGCTGGCCAACCGAGACGCGCGGCTGCGCACCGGGTGGCAGAAGTACGTCGAGACGCGAGCCAAAGCGAATGAGGCCGAAGCGTTCCCCGGCATTGACGGGCTCGGTTGGCTTGACCCAGCAGATGATCCGGCGTGCGACGAGACCGGCGATTTGCACCACGCCGATCCGGCCATGCCTCGTCTCGATCACCATGCTGTTGCGTTCGTTGTCCTCGCTCGCCTTGTCCAGTTCCGCATTGACGAACTGGCCGGCTCGGTACTGGATGTCCGTCACCTGACCCCGCACCGGGGAGCGGTTGATGTGGCAGTCGAAGACGTTCATGAACACTGAGATACGCAGCATCGGCTCGGTGCCGAGGTTGAGTTCCGCCGGCGGCACGACCATCTGCACGGAGGACACACGGCCATCGGCCGGGCTTAGCACGAGATCGTCATCCTGAGGGACCACGCGCTCGGGATCGCGGAAGAAATATGCGCACCACAGCGTCAGGACCAGACCGATCCAGAAGAGTGGTTCGGCAATCCAGCCCAGGATGAGCGAAACCACGAAGAAGATGGCGACGAACACGTAGCCTTCCTTGTGGATCGGCACGAGTGTGTTGCGGATGGTGTCGAACAGATTGATCAACCCGGATCTCCTGAATTTGCAGCTAACGCTGACTACTAGCAAACCGTTTTGGGGGCAATGCGGTTCCGCCGTGCCTCACGTGGCCGGCGCAAGCCGCATGATGACGCCGAGGTCGTCGCTGTCGCGCACCTGGCGCAAGTGCTCCTCGGCCTGAGTGGCTTCACGCTGCCGGTTCCACATGGAGGCGTAAAGTCCGTCGGCGGACAAGAGATCGGCGTGGGTGCCGCGTTCGGCGATCTTCCCGTCTCGCAGCACGATGATCTCATCCGCGCCGATGACGGTAGAAAGCCGGTGCGCGATCACCAGCGTCGTGCGGTTCTTGGACACGATGTCGAGCGCCGACTGGATCTCCTGTTCGGTGGTCGTGTCCAGCGCAGACGTTGCTTCATCCAGGATCAGGATCGGCGGTGCCTTGAGGATCGTGCGGGCGATCGCCACGCGTTGTTTCTCGCCGCCGGAAAGCTTCAGGCCTCGTTCGCCGACCATGGTATCAAACCCATGGGGCAGGGCGCGGAGGAAGGTTCCGATCTGAGCCACTTCCGCCGCAGCGGAAACTTCCTCTACGGTCGCCGATGGGCGGCCATAGCGGATGTTGTAGGCGATCGTGTCGTTGAACAACACCGTGTCCTGCGGCACCATGCCGATCGCGGCCCGCAGCGACTGCTGCGTCACCGCGCGCACATCCTGGCCATCAATGGTGATCGCGCCGCCCTGCACGTCGTAGAAGCGGTAGAGAAGCCTCGAGATGGTGGACTTCCCTGCGCCAGATGGCCCCACGATGGCCACGGTCTTGCCGGCAGGCACCTCGAAGGAGAGCCCCTTGAGGATTGGGCGATCCGAGTCGTAGGCGAAATGGACGTCCTTGAACGAAATGCTGCCTTGACGGATCTGCAGTGGCTGCGCATCCGGCCGATCCTTCACTTCGGCCTCCACCTCAAGGAGATCGAACATCTGCTCGATATCAGTCAGCCCCTGGCGGATCTCGCGGTAAACGAAGCCGATGAAGTTGAGTGGTACCGAAAGCTGTAGCAGCAAAGCATTGACGAAGACGAAGTCGCCGATCGTCTGTTCACCGCGCTGGACAGCCAGTGCAGACATGACCATCATTACGGCCATACCGAGCCCGAAGATGACGCCCTGGCCGAAGTTCAACCAGCCAAGCGATGTCCACACCTGTGTTGCCGACTTCTCGTAGCGTGCCATCGAAGCATCGAAGCGCCGTGCCTCCATGTCCTCGTTGCCGAAGTATTTGACCGTCTCGAAGTTGAGAAGGGAGTCGATCGCCTTGGTATTGGCATCCGTATCGCTGTCGTTCATCGAGCGGCGGATAGAGATGCGCCAGTCGCTCGCCTTGACGGTGAACCAGACATAGGCCCACACGGTAATCGCCGTCACCGCCACATAGGTGAAGCCGTAGCTGATCCAGAAGATGATCGCGGTCAACACGAACTCGACCAGCGTCGGCACGGAGTTCAGGATGGTGAAGCGGACAATGGTCTCGATGCCCTTGGTGCCGCGCTCGATAATGCGCGACAGGCCGCCCGTCTTGCGCTCCAGGTGGAAACGCAGCGACAGTTTGTGCATGTGAACGAAGGTCTTGTAGGCGAGCTGGCGCACCGCATGCTGCCCGACGCTAGCGAACAACGCGTCGCGCAACTGGTTCAATCCGACCTGAAGGATGCGGGTGAGGTTATAGGCAATCACCAGCACCACGGCCCCAAGCAGGAACACCGGCAGGAGACCGGCCATGTCGAGCTCGCCGTTGAGCGCGTCAGTCGCCCATTTGAAGAAATAGGGAACGCCAAGCAGAACGACCTTGGCGAGGAAGAGGAAGAAGGTTGCCCAAACCACGCGGAGCTTCAGGTCACCGCGTCCATGCGGCCACATGTAGGGCCACAGGTTCACAAGGGTCGACAGCGGATTGCTGGAATCCGCCGAGACGGTCTTCTTACGGTTGTTCATTATCGTCTCCGAGGGCGCGGCGCGAGCACGCCTCACGGGACATAGGACGTAGAGCCTGAGGATGCAACGATGGCTGCCGATCAGTCCAGGTACAAACAGCTCGCGCCAATCGTCTGATTTGACGTTTGTTCGGGCGCCGTCTTACTGCATCAGCTTCTGCAGCCGCTTGCGGTGCACGTCCTCCGCGTCCGGCAGCGCTTCATTGGGGACCCCGAAGATCTGGCCTGGCTCGATGAGATCTGGATCTGCAATCTGGTCCTGATTGGCAAGATATATGGTGGTGTAGCGCACGCCCTGGCCGTAGACGCGGCGTGAAATCTGCCACAACGTGTCGCCCCGGCGAATGATCACCGAATTGCCCGCCTGCGTGAGAGGAGCTTGTTCAATCGTCTTGGGTCCGGCTGCGTCACCACCCTCGGCAATCTCCGTGGCCATCGGTGTCGCTTGCGCAACGGCGGAGCCAACTGCGCGGGAGACCCTTTCGCCGACGCTGTCCAGTTCCTGACGGACCGCGTCCGGCTCGGCGGGAAGCTTCTCCACGGCTGCAAGCGCCTCGGCGGCTTCTCTTGCTGTCTCGTCGACAATGGCCTGAGTCGGTGCGGTGGTCCCGGCTGGAAGTCGGTACTCCGCCATTGACTTCAAAGCAATGCCGGTTGCCGAACGCGCCGCCGCCAGTTCCTCTGCCGATGGTTCCTTGCCTCCCTCGTAGAGACCGCGAAGCAGAGCGAAAGCCCTGGCGGCTTCGTTGCGAAGCTTGTCAAAGGCGCCTCCGTCGATGGGGGAGACGGAGCCCGGACTCTGGGAGCCGGCGACGGCTGCGACCTGCTCGCCCGCGGGACGGTTGAACGGGACATCCACCCGCAATGACGTTTTGCCGTTGCTGTCGAGCATCTCAACCGCAATGACGTGCTGGCCGACGGCGAGGTCGGTCTTGCCTTCGATAACGAAATGGCCATCCGGCCCCGCTTTGGC
>DASYHX010000267.1:0-8971 GCA_035998065.1 Pseudorhizobium sp. | reverse complement strand
GCTGGCGCGAAGGGTAGATCGCATAAAGCGTCGTTTCGACTGTCGTCCAGTCCTGCAGCACGGCTTGAAGCCGCCCCTCCCTCAGATCCGTTTCAACATACGGTCGCGAGTCTCAGAGCGTGCGTGCTCCACTTTGCGAGCTGCAGGCCATGACGTTGTGCATCGCGACCTTTATAGGGACCAGTTTGAGCCGCGGTTGTCGCCTGATGAGGCTTATTCTATCGGCGACACCCTCGAAGATGCTCTCGCTCGCTCGACAGATCCTGTCGTGCAACAATATCGCGACGACCTACGGATAGCCGATGGCCTGCTGGTCGTTCACCCTAACTGGTGGGGTAAGCCGCCAGCAATCCTGGCCGGGTGGATCGACAGGGTGCTTGTCCCCGGAGTTGCTTACCGCCTCGAATGCGCGGATGGGCAACCAGAAGGTCTTCTAGCTATCCACGACGCGTTGATCTTCAACACTTCCGATACGCCAGCTGACAGGGAAAGCGAGCAGTTTGGTGATCCGCTTGAATTGATTTGGGGCCGCTGCGTCCTGCCCTTCTGTGGCGTCAAACGATATAAACGTGAGATTTTTCGGCCTGTAGTGGGCAGCCCGGCCGACGAGCGCATAAAGTGGCTGGACCGCGTGGAAAACTGCGTCTTAAGCGTATTTCGCGCTGCTTCCCATACTTAGCCCTCCGCCTGTCAGGCGACGGCCATCGCCCGGTAGGTGCCATGGTTCGCGCACGCATTCGCACCATCATCCCAACGTGAGTGATCGCTCGTGAGCCCGCGCTTCACACAACTACTTGGCGCTGCAAAGCCTCGCAGAAGGCCAAGGCTGCGCGACCAAGATGCTCATCTGTGCGATGCATCAGCCAGGCACGCCTTGTGGATTCGCCTTGCTCCCCAAATTCTGCCGCCGGGACTCGGATCAATCGCCCCTCTGCAAGATCGCGCTGTACCAGCCAGAGCGGCAGATTGCCCCAGCCAATCCCTGCAAGGATCAGGGCGTGCTTGGTTGCATTGTCACCAACGCGCCATGTGCCGGGCGAAAGCACATCGAAGTCCCGCCCCTCTGTAAGACGGGACGGATCTTCACCGACAATCTGGACATGATCGGCAAGTTCGGCTGTCATAATCGGCTCGGCAGCCATTGACCGTTCGGCAAGCGGATGGTCCGCCGCCACTACCGCCACGCGAGCCAGGTAGACGAGCGCCTGCCGCTCAATATGCGGGTCAGGGATGTCAATCCCGCTGATCGCGACCGTGCAGCGGCGATCAAGAAGCGCCTGGACCGCTTCGCCGAGCGATGCTGATAGTACTCTCACTGTGACAGAAGGGTAGGCCTCGCGCAGGTCTCTCAACGCGGCAGCTGTGGGCCTCAGTGGAAACTGGGGATCAAGGGCGACGGTGAAGCCTAACTCCACGCCGTCCCCCAGTCCCCGGGCGCGTGCCCGCATCGTGTCGACCCTGAGGAGGATACTCCGTGCATCGGCAAGGAGAGAGCGACCCTCCGGCGTTAAGGCAGGGCGATGGCCGGATCGATCAAATAGACTCACACCTAGCTGGCTCTCCAGGTTGGCGACCGCATGGCTAACGGCGGACTGTGCACGAGCGATGCGCCCCGCGGCAGCGCGGAAGCTCCCGGTCTCCGCGACAGTCACAAAAACTCTCATCTGATCGAGCGTCAGCGCATCCAACATGATCGACTCCGTAGATCGACTTGAGCGATCTTTTCTCAATTACAGTGATCATTTGAAAATGTCATCTAGCTGGCTGAACCGCCCGTCCGGCGCGGGACGAAACACAGCCGATTGCACCCTACGATCGGCCCAACAACGGATGAAGGCGATGACAAAAGTACTCGTTCTCTACTACTCCTCCTACGGTCACATCGAACTCATGGCGAAGGCAGTTGCCGAAGGCGCGCGGCAGGCGGGCGCCACGGTCGCGGTGAAACGCGTCCCGGAACTGGTCCCTGCAGAGGTAGCCACGAAGTCCGGCTACAAGGTCGACCAGGAGGCACCGGTTGCAACCGTAGCCGAGCTTGCTGATTATGATGCCATCATCATCGGCACGCCCACGCGCTTCGGCAATATGGCGAGCCAGATGAAAAACTTTCTCGATCAAACGGGCGGCCTTTGGTTCGAGGACAAGCTCGTTGGCAAGGTGGGCAGCGTCTTCACCTCGACAGGCAGCCAGCATGGTGGCCAGGAGTCGACCATCCTCTCCACGCATGTCGTCATGCTGCATCTTGGAATGGTGATTGTTGGCCTACCCTACAGCTTCAAGGGCCAGATGCGCATGGATGAAGTCACTGGCTGTTCACCATATGGGGCCTCCACCCTCGCCGAGGATGAGAACCACGCCGATCGCAGACCCACTGCCAATGAGCTGGAAGGTGCACGCTTCCAGGGGCGACATGTGGCCGAGATCACCGCCGCACTTGCGATACGACAGAGGCCACGGAGTCTGGAGGCCTCCCTTTGAGCGGCGCCCCTCCCACGACCGCCCTGCGCTCCGCATGGCCTAATATCGTCCTGATTGTCGGCGCGGGCGTGGTGTCGGCATTCCAGGTCGGCAAGGCACCGATTGCGCTTCCTTCCGTTCAGGAGGAACTCGGGCTCGGCCTTGGCGCCGCCACTTGGTTGATTTCTGCGTTTGCACTCATCGGTGCTGTCGCCGGCGCGCCCGTTGGCCTGGCCGTAGACCGTGTCGGCGCGAAGCGCATGGCGGTTTTCAGTCTTCTGTTGATGGGAGTTGGGTCGGCGCTCGGTGCGCTGGCGCCGGGTGCCGGCAGCATTCTGGCGACGCGGGTCATCGAAGGTCTCGGCTTTCTCGCTCTTGTGGTCGCAGCGCCCGCCTTGATAGCGAATGCGGCTTCCCCCGATATTCGGGACCGGGCGATGGCGCTGTGGGCCACCTTCATGCCCATCGGCATGACGATGGTGATGCTGGCGGCGCCCTTGCTGACCCTGCTAACCTGGCGCGGCTTCTGGCTGCTCAACGCCCTGATGCTCGTCGTTTATGCATTGCTGATCTGGTGGCGCCTTGAGTCACCAGCGCCAATACTGGGTCAACACCGAAACATCCGCAGGGACATAGGCGATGCGCTTGCCGCGCCGGGGCCATGGATCCTCGGAGGTCTGTTCGCAGCCTTTTCAGCAGCGTTCTTTGCAGTCTTCGGCCTGCTTCCATCGTTCCTGTCTACACGCCTAGGAATCGGCGGTGATATGGCAAGCATGCTTAGCGCCCTAGCGGTGGCGGCAAGCGCGGCCGGTAACCTGGTTTGCGGGCAACTGCTGGCGCGGGGGGTCCGCCCCGGGGGCCTGCTCATCGCCAGCTTTGGGGCAATGGCATTGAGCAGCATCGGCATTTTCAACGATTTCATTCCCGGTGGAGCCGCGTACGCGCTGTGCGTCCTGTTTTCTTTGGCAAGCGGACTGGTGCCGGTCGTGATCTTCGACAGCGCGCCGCGCAGCGCGCCGCGGCCGGACCTTGTCGGCATCACTATCGGATTCGCCATGCAGGGAAACAATGTCGGGCTCGTCTTGGGTCCGGCTGTCGCCGGAAGCGTGGTGGCCAGCATCGGCTGGACAATGATCTCAGCCACTGTAGTTGCGATTTCACTCCTTGCGGCTCCGCTTATCTTCGCACACGCGCACATGAAGACAACCGGAGTACCAGCCTCATAACCTGATCCTCGTCGTGATCCTCGATGGACGCCTGCAGGAACCCGAGTACACCCATCCGAGCGCCCGCCGATCACGCGTTGCTTGAAATCCGGCAATCACTCCCTCTTTCCTCAAGCCGCTTCTCGCGGCGCCAAGCGGGAGACGTCGAGCAAGCGAGCCGAAGCATCCGAAGTGGTCAATATCCGCAAGTCTGCGCCTCCCGGCCTCACCTTCGAGATTGGAAGCATCAGACCGGATGTTCGATGGCAACCATAGCGAGGAACCCGAGCGGGATGAGCCTCACGGGATGGCGAATTCGGGACCTCACGCTTGTGGGCAATGCGTCATCACTGTCATAGGATCAGGGGAGCCGGTCGTTAGCGGCGTAGCAAACGCCGAACCAGAGCTGAGCGCTAGCAGTGCGTCCGAGTAACAGTCTCGCCCCCGACGGCGGGGTTGCTAGCAGAGACGTGATCGATCAGGCTAGCTACCGCGAGGAGAACCCGACATGCGCTTTTCGATCCATACGCTTGGTACGCGCGGTGATATCCAGCCGTATCTTGCCTTGGCGCTCGGGCTCAGGGCAAAGGGCCACGAGGCGCTGATCGTGGCGCCGGCGCAGTTCGCGGACCTGGCGAGTGCACGAGGTCTCGCCTTCGCGCCGCTGCCGGCGGAGTTCCTGGCGGTCCTCGATTCGGCCGAGGCCAAGGCGTTGATCGGCCGTTCCGGTGCTGGCTTCGGCGCGGGCTTCAAGCTGCTCAAGCATTACCGTCACCTAGCGCGCGGCCTACTCGATGCGGAATGGGCCGCTGCCCAAGATTTTGCCCCGGAGGCCATCATCTATCATCCCAAGGCTCTGGGCGCGCCCCACATTGCGCGGAAGCTCGCCGTCCCGCTTTTCCTTGCCTCGCCGCTGCCGGGGTTCACGCCGACCTCGGAGTTCCCGACACCGATCCTGCCGTTTGCCTCGCTTGGGCCGCTCAACCGCGCAAGCCATGCCCTGATGATCCACGGCAGCAAGATGCTTTTCCCGGGCACTGTTCGTGCGTGGCGTACCGAAGCCCTCGGGCTTCCAGCGGGTTCGCGGCCGGCCCAGCCGGCCGGCACGCTGTATGCCTACAGTCCTCATGTTCTCCCCAAGCCGGGGGACTGGGGGGACGAAGTAGCAGTGACGGGCTACTGGTTCCTCGACAGCCCCGAGTGGCAGCCTGATCCGGAACTCGCCGCTTTCCTCGCAGCCGGTCAGCCGCCCATCTATGTCGGCTTCGGCAGCATGCCGGGTTCAAATCCGCAGCTGTTGAGCGACATGGTTGTCGAGGGCTTGCGCCGCGCCGGCAAGCGGGGCCTGCTGGCGACTGGAGGCGGAGCGGTCGGACAAGTCGAAGTCGGAAACGACATGCACGTCGTACCCGGCGCACCCCACGACAAGCTCTTTCCGCTCGTCTATGCGACTCTGCACCATGGTGGGGCCGGAACGACGGGTGCCGCGCTTCGTGTCGGCAAACCGAGTGCGATCTGCCCTTTCATCGGGGACCAGCCCTTCTGGGCGCGCCGCGTTGCCGCGCTCGGGGTAGGGCCGGGCGCGCTCGACAAACGCAGGATAACCGTGGAGGACCTTGCAACGGCTTTTCGGGCGATGGAGGCCCCGGAGATGCGGCGCCGCGCCGCCGATCTCGGCACCGTCATCCGGGCAGAAGATGGCGTCGCCGCAGCGGTTCACTTCGTGGAGAAGAGGCTGGCCGGGACAGCATGAAGCGGCTGGTACGTGCACCCTGTCGTAGCGAATGCAGAGTGGCTCCAGACCATTGCCTGTTGTACAAATTGTCGGAACGCTCGCTCAACTCCGGTTGAACTCAAGAGCCGGCGCGCTGGTACCGCCCTCGGAGCGAAGTCCACATGCCACGAGAGCGCCAAGTATGCATGCTTTCTGTTTCCTAAAGATCAATCTTCAACGCGGTAGCGAAGGTCCGCATGCTCGATCTGCTAACATATTTGGATAGCCCAATACCACCTTGCTCTTTACCGGAGGTGTGATGTGTGGCATGGCGCAAATCTGGATGATAGCCGCATTGAGGTTACTGCTCGCCGTGGCTGCAGCGGTGCACCAACCCTGAGCAACCCGTTTGGTCACGACCCCAAAGGGCCGACATGCGTCACGGGCAGAAGCGCCAATTTCGGATATTTCCAGGGATATCCGTTCCTCGTGTTCGAAGACTTTCAGAGACCTGATGAAACGTGGGTGTCTATTGTCCCCAATTATGTTCGAAGACCAACATCGCACGGCTGAACCTGCAGGAAAGGCGGATAGCCATGAAGCTGTCCGCCGCATCATTTTCAAGCTTTGAGAGCGATCCGCGTGAGCGATGTAGGACCTGCAGATCGTCTCGGCATTCGAGCCTTCGACTATGCGTCGTCGTCCATCGCTAGCGCGATATCCTTCTGAGCCTCCAGTTCGGCAAGTCGGGCGGTCAAAGCCGCCTTCACTGAAGCGTAGGTCGTCTTTCCGAGGGCCAGGCGTATTGGCGCGGGCGTCTTCGCTGCGGACTGGAGGATGGCATCGACCATCTTGTAGGGATTGCCAGTCACCGCGAAGGTGCCACCATCCAACGCCTTGCGGACCGCGCCGGCTGGAGTTTCATCGTAGACATCCATGACGGGAGCACGGACAAGGCCGCTTGCGAAGTCGGTATTGGTGGGGCCGGGTTCGATGATCGTCATCGAGATGCCGAACGGCTCGACCTCCTGGCGAACGGCTTCGGCGAAGCCCTCGATACCCCACTTCGTCGCATGGTAGAGGCTGAAGTTGGGATAGGCCATCTGGCCTCCTTCGGAGGAAACCTGCAGGATTCGACCGCCGCGCTGATTGCGCAGATGCGGGAGAACCTTGCGGATGAACTGGATGGACCCGGTCAGGTTGGTTGCGATCTGGTGTTCGATCTGCTCATCGGTCACTTCTTCGCCTGCACCGAACAGACCGTAGCCGGCATTACTGACGGCCACGTCGATACGACCGAGCTCCGCGAAGGCGCGGTCCACGGTAGTGCGGATGGCCGTTGTGTCCGTTAGGTCAAGAGAAGCGATCCAAAGGCGATCGCCATACCGCTCCTTCAGGTCGTCCAGCGCATTCGTGCGGCGCAGCGTTGCCGCGACCCTATCCCCGCGATCCAAGAGACGCTCAGTGAGAATCCGTCCAAAGCCTGAGGAAGTACCTGTAATCAACCATGTCTGCATCATCGTCATTTCCTTGCTCGTGCTTGTCCCTGCACACCAGGAGATATGTCGGATGAACTCGTGATACTATGCGATCAATCCTCTATTGCATCATGGTGATTTTACATGAATGAACGCATATCCTTCACCGAGCTGACGGCGTTTCTGGCGGTGGTCCGTCACCAGAGTTTCCGCAAGGCTGCAGACGAAATGGGCTTAGCTCCTTCGTCTTTAAGCCATATCATGCGGTCCGTCGAAAGCCGCCTTGGCATCCGACTTCTGAACCGCACCACGCGAAGCGTGGCTACGACGGAGGCAGGACAACGGCTATACGAGCGGTTGCGTCCTTTGCTGCAGGACCTCAATTCCGTCATCGACGAGGTCGACGACTTCAAGCAAAGTCCGAGCGGTACAGTTCGCATCAACACGAGTGCCGTCGTCACCTCCATGCTGCTGGAAAAGGTAGTGCCTGGTTTTCTGTCGCGTTACCCGGAGATGTCGATCGACCTCGTTTGCGAAGACCGGCTTGTCGATATTGTCGCCGAAGGTTTCGACGCCGGAATACGTTTCCGGGAATCGGTTCCTCAGGATATGATCGTGGTGCCCTTCGGCGGTCGTACCCGCTTCGTCGCTGTCGCGTCGCCCTCCTATCTGAGAAATGCGAGGCCTATCCTGACCCCGGATGACCTATCGCTCCATCGGTGCATCCGTCACCGCATGCCCAGCGGGAAACTATATCGATGGGAATTCGAAAAACGTGGCGAAGAAATGGTCGTGGACGTAGCTGGCTCGATCACTCTCGACAGCATTCCGATGATGATCCAGGCGGCGGAGGCTGGACTGGGGATCGCCTACGTGCCTTTCGTGGCTGCAAGTAAGGGACTGGCAGAGGAGAGACTGGAGAGGGTTCTAGACGATTGGTGTCCGGAGTTCGATGGCCTGTGCCTTCATTACCCGGGCCATCGGCATGTCCCAGCGGGTCTAAGGGCGTTCATAGCGGCTCTAAAGGAATGGGCATAGTTGAGATGCCCGTTGTCTCGGCGACGCCCATTCCGACCGACAGTGGAGGGGAGGGCCGGCAGTGCCGGACAGAATCAGGGTATCGCGGCGGAGTTTCCGGCGCGGATGACCGAATTGGGCCGAAGGGGGTCACAATGCAGATCTGCCTAGCGCCGTTATCGTGCTGATATGCTACTGGCGGTTCGCTGCCTGCCGGACATCGCCAATGGTTGACCGGCTCCGCTTTTTGTTGCTTGTGAAGACTAGTCCGCCATGAGACCCTTTATGCTGAAGTTTATTTTTTCCGCTGCCTTCATTATCGGGTTCCCGTCAATCGGAATTGCTGGGTCTCCGATAGCCTTGGGAGGCCCAGGGGGGACGCAAATATATGCGGACCCGAATTGCGCTGTGCGTCCAGTGACGGGAGCTGAAGGGCCTGCCCCTGCAAGGAAGATGTGGATCGACTGTGAGATTGACGCAAAGAAGGTCACGCTCCTCATTCAAACGATACCTACGCAAGCAACAGGCCGTGGCTGGTTCAGGTTTGATCAGCGAAAGGAAATTCTTGGCGATGTCCTCAAAGAGACAGAATGGCGGGGGTACGAGCAAAGCCTCACCTACCAGGGAGGCTCTTCGGGTCAACTCGGACCAACAACGCACTGGCATACGAAAGGTGTCGTCTGCCTAAACAAACAGCCGTGTCATTCTGACGGCCCGAAGCTCCAGCTCGTAATAATTGGATGGGAACACTCGACGGTGGCACTGCTAGCCGTTGGCGATGGCGTTTTAGAAGAGTGGAAAGTAACGCGTGAAGGCGCAGAGCCGTTGGTAGCTCAAATTTTCGATTTTCCTAGATCGGTTAGAGCCATGATCGCCTCGTTCAACTTCCAAGCCATCCTGCTGCTCAATCCCGGAGACTATAGGCTCCCAGACTAGGCAGCTTTGACGGATATTGTCACGTCTCTGGTAGCTGTCTACTCTTCCAGAGATGTGGGCACAATTCCTGGCAACGAGCCTAGTAGCCGTCGGACTTTTGATACCCGAGCTGCGACGCCTCGCCCAAAAATACGGCGTTATCTTTTCCGCAGCAGTTGGCGGCT
>DASYHX010000258.1:0-4702 GCA_035998065.1 Pseudorhizobium sp. | reverse complement strand
CCATCTGCCGCAGATTCGCCAGGATCCCTTGCCCGACATCGCTGGAAAATGTCGTTCTCGGCTGAGCGGATCTCTGCAGCTTCTTTGCCTGCTTGTTCCCCTTCTTCTTTTGTCCTTTCTTCTTCCCCATCTGAGGTGTCTCCACTGGACGTGATGCTCTTTGCCGCTTACGCGCTGGAAGAAGATGACGGTCGGGCGTCGAACTTCAGCGCGAAATGGTTGAGCGTGCCGGGGAGCGCCTTGGGGTCCATCGCCGGACTTCTCAGGTTGATCAATGCTCTTGCTAAAATGGCTCCGATCGCCATTGTCGCCATAAGCGGCACCAGATTATGAGCAGGGCATATGGCCGGTCCGGCGCTGAAGGGGACAAGCCCCTTGGTCGGTAAGACATCATCGTCAAACCAGATTGATGGCTCCATTCGATGGGCAAAACTTAGGTTTGCATCATCTCGATGGAAGAACGGGGTGAAGATGATGATGCCCGCCCCTTCTTTGACCTTCGGATCAGCGATCTCCCTTGTCGTCTCGCGCAAGATCGCCGGAGTAGTTGGCCAAAGCCGAAGCGCCTCAAGAAAGCAAGCGCGCGTGAGAGGGCGCTCCGTTTCGCCGGCTAACGCTTCCGCTTGCGCCGCCGCCAGATGCTCAGGATACGTGGCGAGCAGAGCCAAGGTACGGAAGGTAGCCATTCCGGCGGGGTCGAATGCAAAAAGCCATTGTGCGATCTGTCCTGGCAGATCGATAGATCTATCTTTTGGACCGAAATCTACCAAGCTGCCAGCTTCGCAGCCGTCAGCATATGACTGCACATTCCGCTGAAACTCCTTGAGTAGCTTTCTGTACTGTCTCAGGAAGGAGGCCCAGTTCGCCCGACCGCGGAGGCGATTGAGCAGATCTGTCAATCCCTCGTCTTCTCTAGCGCTGTCGCCCAGAACGAGGCGGCGGACGATCCTAAACCAGGCTCTCGAGAATAGCGGCCAATCGAGCTCCTGGCGCTCATCGGCGTGAATGATAAGTCCGATCTCTTCATCGATAACTACTTGAAACCGAGACGCGAGAGGGTGATGTCGCTCCGACGTCGCAAGGGCCATCTCGTGATAGGGACGTGTCTGTGCCCGTCGTGGCGGATCAGAAATGAGAACATTTCCCGGCTCGAGGTGATTGAGCGCGGCGCGCTTTTCTCTCGTTGCCGGGCTGAAAGGTTGTGGCGACCGCGACAAGACGAGTTCAACATCCTTGGCATGGAGAAGCAGCAACTGAGGCCTGAACGGGATATTCAGAAGGAGAGGCGCGGCTCCATACTTCCGACGGAGTTGCTGCATCAAGCGTACTGCCTTCAGATCCAAATTAAAGCCTGCGGCCAGTCCTTCCACAGAAGGTCGCCGAATGATGACCCCTTTACCAAAGGTGGGGAGGACAATGGTGGTCAGGACCTTCAGCGTATCCAATCGGCTCGCCTCACTGACGGCCGAAGGTGACGTCCGTTGAGAGACTGAGGAAGGAGGCGGTACTTGCTTCACATGAACGTCCCTACAGGAGACGACGATCTTTGGCAGATGCAGCCTATTCTCCTGAACTTGCCGGGCAAGGTGAAGTTCCTGCGGGCCTGTCGGACTAGCGGCGCTGTGGATCACTGACAACCAACGTCGCGAGATCATCAGCCTCCTGGTGTCGATGGACTGGCAGGCGCCATCGCCGGCCCGGCTGGCGCGGGATTATCGGCGTCTGGAGGAGTCGTCGTCGAAGATGTGGTCGGGTTGTCAGTGGGGCGGTCGGCCTGCGCCCATAGAAGCACCGCGACAACAACAACCAATATTCCCGCGATCCAGGCGCCCAAGGATGACCGTCGGCGAAGCGTGCGAGGTCTGCCATCGTTGGAGGTCTGCGTTTCATTTCTCTGTTTAGCCATTCAGGTCGCTTCCTTCGCGCGCGGCGTTGATCGGCGAACGCCCAGAGCTCCTCTTCTCGCCCGACATTGCCCAGATGGCTTTTTGCAGCTCCGCCACCGTGAGAGGCACCTTTGATCTGAGGATCACATTTCCATCCCCTTCGACGAGGAATAGCTCAAACTTGCCGCCATCAGCCTGCAGTTCTCGCCGTAGATCGGAGACTGGCAGTGCTTGAGGTTGACCATTGACCATCGGTGGCTCGCCGTCGGAAGAGATACTTATCACGGCGATGTCCAGTTCTCGCAAAGCATCTTGATCGACCTTCAGCAGGTCAGTCTGCCACCGTCGAACAGGAGCAAGGTCGTCCTCGAATATCACCAGCGCACGCTTATTAGGAACGGCACGAGCCGCCGCTCCGCCTTGCGGAGCTGGTAATGCGCCAAAGATTTCCACCAGCAGGGACTGTAGCATTGTGCTTCCTCCACCGGTTCTAACGGCGTTCGCCGGCAGCGGTTCCGACTGTCTGGGAGGTGTTAAGATGTAAATCATGCATTCTCAGCCGAACAGTTCGCCCCACCAGGGCAGGTTAGGACGCGTGATCATTAGCCAAAATATCGCGAGTACTGCTGCGAAGGCAGGGAAACCGAAGATAAACCAGAGCCGAAAGAGAGCGTAATAACGAGCGGGCAGAGCTTTTCCGGTGGAGACAGCGGCAACCGCCAGATTTCGCATTTCGAGCTGCATCCAGACCACCGGGAGCCAGAAGGCACCGGTAAACAGATAGAGGAGGATGGAAAGCACGATCCAACCTTCGGTGAGCGAATAACCGACGTGCCATGCGAGGGCCACACCTGTGATTGGTTGCAGGACAACGGCAGTCGCTGTGAAGACGAAGTCGGCGATGACAACGATTTTGGCGACCGCCGCAACCGCAGCGGCATTCCCGGTCCGATGGGCGAGCAGCATGAAAAAGGCAATGCCGGCGCCGGTTCCGAGAAGGACTGCGGCGCCATTTATGTGCACGAATTTTAGCAGGAAGTAGAGCATCATCGCTCCTTCAGGATGGCGAGTGCAGTGAAATGCAGGACCAGAATTGGCCAAATCTTCAGCAACGGACCAAGAGGATCGTGCCAAAGGGAGGGGAGGAGCAGGCTTCCCGCCACCACATAGAACACAGATAAGGCAATTCCTGCATAGAGCCCCGATCGGGCACTCTGCCTTCTTGTAATCGCAACTCCGATCGCGATATCCGCAAAAGCTCCGGCAATCACCGTAGGCACGGCGAATTCCTCCGCAGGAGTTCGAAGCATCAGTTCCACCCCCTGTCTAAACCCCGAGGAAAGAGAGATGATGCCTGTCGCAATCCAAAACGCGGGTAGGATGATGAACGTCGCCGGCTTCACGAAATACATCTTCGCGAACCATCGCTCTTGCACTCCTGCGGGACGAGCCGCCAAAGCCGCCTTGAGTGAAGCCGACATTATTCCCGTAGCCTCCGCCCAGGCGACCCCATCGCCCACTGCACCTCGGACAATCTCCTTCTGTGCATTCGACCGTATGGGCGGCCGCCACCCGAGGTGCCCTGCCAAATCGCCGAGCTTGTACATCAGGTTCGCGAGAGGCATTGGTAGGTTTACCTGAAGGGCCGGCCGCCACCCAAGCCACCGGCGATAGATGTCGACGATCTCGGCAAAAGAAAGTGACTCGGGTCCTACAAGTTCGAGCGCGGTCTTTGCTGGAGCATCGGGTTGAAGGAGGGTCACGACAGTCTCTATGACATCCTCCAATTGAACGACCTGCAGTTTCCCCGTACCAGGCATCAGCGGCACGACGGGGAGGGCAGCTAAGCCGCGAAAAAGTGCGCTCGCGCCGTAAGCGGAAGAACCAAGGACAACAGATGGTCTCAGGATCATCCAATCCAACTCGCGTTCCATCAGGAGGTCATCTCCCAGAGACTTGGACAGCGAGAAATCTGAAGGTTGCTCACGGTTAACTCCCAACGCGGAGAAATGGACGACGCGGCGGACGCCAACTTCTTCGCAGGCGAGGAACAGAGCGCCTGGACCCTTGACGTGAACTGCGTGGATATTGTCTCGAGCTGCACTTTGCAGAGCGCCGGCACAGTTGACCACGGCGTCGATTCCGGTGAGGTGCGGCAGCCAGTCTTCCACGCGCGTGGCATTGGCTAGGTCAACGACGATCCTCCTGGATACGCCGGTTGGAAGTGGATCGGAACCCCGCCGCACCACCGCAACAACATCATGACCATCTGAAGAAAGCCTGGCACAGATTGCAGATCCGATAAGGCCAGCAGCGCCTGTGACGAGTACATTCATATCAATGCCTTCTAGCCATCTTGCAGGGGAGGCGAACTCCAGTGACTGCCTTCTGAGGCGGACGCCTCGACATTCTAACCAGGCTGGACGCTTCGTGCAGAACGTTGTCTTCGCCCACTTTGCCGTCTGCAGCCTAGCATGGAATAGGCGAGGCGACAGCCTTGGCAATTGGCCGGCAAGGAGCGGACTGTATCGCGGCACGTGACCTGGATGCTCTCAAAGGCGTTGTCAAGGATTGCTGGCGCATGGAAGCGAAGCCATCGCCTTAGAAGCGTACGTCCCCGACGCCGATGTTGTTAAGAGCATCGCTGAATGGGTAACGGCCTTCGGTAGGATCGACGTATGGATCAGCAATATCGGCGTCGGCGCCGTTGGATGGTTCCCAAGAGACGCCGATCGAGGCGCATGAAGAGGTCATTCGAGCCAGGCTGATCGGAGACGCTCATGCGGTGCTTCCCACTTTTCTCAAGCAGAGCCAAG
>DASYHX010000248.1:0-7339 GCA_035998065.1 Pseudorhizobium sp. | reverse complement strand
TAGCGGAAAATATGGCTCGATCCGGCGCATCTGCGCCTCCGACAACCAGAGCAGGTCACTCATCACGACGTCTCCTCACGCCGTCATTGAATCAACCCTTCGCTATCACCGCAAGCGATTTAATAGGTCCTGAGCCTAGATGATTTGTAAGCGTCCGCCCGGGACCGTTGGCAAAAAATCGCGCCATTCCAGCCACTGTTTTGGTGCGCTATGGTCCCCATCAGTTGCAATTCGGCGAGGAGATATACCGATGCGGATCAGGCTACGTGTTGCCGCCGTCATGCTTTTGACCCCCGCGCTCGCTTCAGCACAGGTTCCTCCGCCGCCGTCTTTGCCTGGCCAAGACGATCTTGGTGCTCGGTTGGTTGCTGCCATCGAAGCCAAAGACGTGAAGGCTTACGCTTCACTCCTTGCTGACGACTTGCAGGTTTTTGAGGACGGCAAGCTGATCGCTGCCAATAAGGACAAATGGCTCGATAATTTTGGGAAAAAGTTGGTTGCCGAAGGGGTTTCATTTACAGTTTCGTCTGGGTATTCCTCGACAGGACGAATTCTTTTCACAGAGTATTTTAATTCAACGGCGAGTTGGGGTGGCGCTATCCCGTCCCACTGTTGCTGGTCTTACGACGCAGTCTCATACGACATCAAGGACGGCAAAATAGCAGTGATAAGGCGGCTGCGGGGTGGTGACAAAAAGCTCGATATGAACCGCTAAGGTCAACCGTCCGTTTCCCACCCAAAATGGCTGTTCACGCCTGCGGGGTGGCCCAGTTCCAAGGCAGCAGTTCGTCGATCCGATTGATCGGATGCCCCTTGCCGATGCGCTCGAGTACCTCGGCTAGCCATTCCTGCGGATTGACGGCATTGAGCTTGGCCGTTTCCAGCAGTGAATACATGGCAGCAGCACGCTCCCCACCACAGTCGGCACCTGCAAAAAGCCAATTTTTGCGGCCGAGGCAGATGCCCCGCAGGGCATTCTCCGCCGGATTGTTGTCGATCTCTAGCCTGCCGTCCTGGGTGTAGGCGAGCAGTTGCGGCTTCAGCTTCACGGCGTAGCGCAGGGCCTCCGCCAGCGGTGACCGGGCCGAGGCCCTAGACAGTACATCGTCAGCCCAGGCGAAGAAATCCAGCGCTTTGAGCTTCGAGAGCTTCCGAGCCTTGCGGCGGAAATCGGCAGGCTCACGCATGATCTGCCGCTCAACCTCGTAAAGCTCGCCGATCATCTGCAGGCCCTTCAGCGCGGCCGAGTTCGGATCTGCCTTGTAGACATCGTTCAGCTTGCGCCGGGCATGCGCCCAGCAGGCCACCGGCGTGATCGGCGCAGGCTGGCGGTCACTCGCATAGAGGCGCTCGAAGCCCGCATAGGCATCGGCTTGCAGGAAGCCCGCGAAGGTCTTGAGGTGCTCGCGCGGTCGCTCACCCTTGCGATCGGGGCTGTAGCGGAACAGCGCTGCCGGCTTGTCCAGATGGCTCCATCGTCGGTTATCGCGCAGATACACCCATAACCGCCCGGTTGCCGTCTTCCCGGTCCCCGGCGCCAGCACGGGAACGGGTGTATCGTCGGCGTGGAGCTTTACGCTGGCCATGACGTGATCGGCGATCCGATCGACGAGCGGTTGAAGCAACCAGCTTGCCTGGCCCAGCCAGTCCGCCATTGTCGAGCGGCTGATCTCCACGCCCTCGCGGGCGTAGATCTGCGACTAGCGATACAGCGGCAGGTGATCGGCGAACTTGGAGACGATGACATGGGCAAGCAAGCCCGGACCAGCACGGCCGCGCGGCACGGGAAGCGCCGGGGCGGGTGCCTGGCTGATCGCATCGCAGCGGTTGCAGGACAGCTTGGGTCGGACATGGCGGACGACGCGGAAGCGGCCGGGGACATATTCCAGCACTTCGGTCACGTCCTCGCCAAGCTTGCCCATCGTGCCCCCACAGGCGGAGCAGCCGTGGGCATCCGGCGCTGCGTGCATAACCTCGTCGCGAGGAAGATGGTCGGGCAGCGGAGCACGGCGAGGCTTGCGAGGGGCAGCCTTGGCCGGGGCATCTTCGGACACATGGCCTTCGATCACACACTCAGCATGGGCATGCTCGGCCTCGAGGTCCTCCAGCGTCAGTTCGAGCTGATCGGCCTGAAGAGCAAGGCGCTCCGATGACTGACCGAACTTCATGCGCCGGAGGCGGGCCAGTTGGACTTTGAACTTCTCGATCTGCAGCGCCGTCAGCTTGATCGAATGCTGGGCCGTCTCGAGCTTCTCACGGGTCTCGTCATGCGCCGCCCGTTCGGCTTCCAGCGCCTGCTCCGAAGCGGCCAGACGCGCGCGCATCGCCTCGGCAAAAGCGCGCAGTTCTGCGGGATCAGTAGGGAGTTCGAGATCGTCGGGAGACACGCTTCCCGATAGCAGAATCCGGCCTTCTGCCCAAGCAGAAAGCCCGGAAATACGCCGATTATCGCGTCAAATCTGCACCGGCAAGCGAGGCGGATCAGGGGCCACTGTGCGCCGCCAATCCATCGCTTCGATCAGCAGCGCAAACTGCGCTGGGGTCAGCACGACACCGCCTTCGATGAGCGGCGGCCAGACGAAACGGCTGCGTTCCAAACGCTTGGCGAACAGGCAAAGCCCGGTGCCATCCCAATGCAGCGCCTTCAGGTAGTTGCCGCTCTTGCTGCGGAAAAGAAAGACATGCCCACCATAAGGCTCGACCGCGAACAGGGGCCGGACCAATGCCGCCAGTCCATCGAAGCCGAGCCGCATGCTGACCGGCTTGCTTGCCAAGTAGACCTTCGTTCCGGGTGCCAGCGAGATCACAAGACATCCCGGAATGCACGCAGCACGCGGGCCAGCGCCTTCTCGTTGACATAGCTGTCCACCGACAGGCGCACGCCGCTAGGCAGGTCTATGTCTATTGCGCCCGGACGGGCACCGGGATGGGGGCGGATGAGTTCCTCCGACACGGACGGCACCGGCGGCGAAACAGGTCGCGGCGCCTTCTGGGGCTCAGGCACCGCTGGCGCAGCTGCGGGCTCCGTCGTTATGATCGCGCCGTAGGGAATGAACTCAAGCGCCTCACTGGCGATGGCCGCTGCCTGGCGGCGCGCCGACCGCCAGTTATAGATCAGGCTCTCGGCAATCTCATGGCGCTCAGCGACCTGACGGACCGATACGCCGTCCGCATCCGCCTCGGCAAGGATCGCCGCCTTCTCGGCATCCGAAAACTTCCTGCGTCGTTCGGTACGCGCTATGATCTCCACCCGATCCTTCACTTGGCCTCCTTCTGGAGTCCAGAAAGAGACTCCTTAGCGGAGGTCCATCAGCGCCAAAGCCGAATGCCGCAACACGCGGGATGCCGTACGCTTACGATGATTTCGCGGTGTCATGGCTGACACTTTACCTATGGCGCTGGATAAAGTGTCACTGGTGATTAAAGCATGGGGAAGCGACAAAGGGGATTCACTTTTCGTTCGCACTATGCTTGGATTCTTTCATGTTTCAGCCGGATCTCTTCACTGAGGATACGGCCGCTGAGAGCGAGGCTCCTCCAGCGGACAACCCCACGCTGCGCGTCGTGCCAGCACGCAAGACGTCGACAAATGACGAACATCTCGATCTTCCTGCAGTTCTGGAACGCCTTGCCTGCGTTTCCGCCCGGCCACGTTACACGTTCATGGTTCTGAACTTGATCGCACGGGCAGCGGGCGGATCGAACAGCGCGGGACCATATGTCGAGGACAAGGGACGCGCAATCCCGGTGCGCGACTGGTTGAGCAACGCCCTATTGCCCATGGCGCAGCGCGATGCCCGGCGCCGAGCTGTCGTCGATCAGGTTCGCAGCGACCTTAACCGCAAAGGGTTGCTACCGCCCAATGAGGATGCAGCCGAGCGGCTGATCGCTGATGAGGTGCGCGAGCGACTGCTTCATTCCGGGCGGACCAATGTCAGTCGTGCCGTATCGGACTTGGTGCGAGCGGGCCTTGTGCGTCGTCACTACCAGGGCTACCGCGTCGACCATTGCAATCGTGGAGCACAGCGCGAGGCAGTCTATACAATCACGCCGGCGGTCCACGCGGCGCTAGGCAAGCAATGCTAGTGCAAGGTTCCATTGAGATGGTTGGGTTCACGTGTTTAAGTCTCTGTTGAGAGACAGGTTTCGAGTGACTTTCGTTGCTAACGGATTGGCAAATCACCGTCTTGGCCTACTTCCAAAAAGCCACACGAAACTCCGCGTTGCATTGGCGCGTGTTGAGCGGGGTAACCCTCGCCAAACTTCACTAAGGGCACGACTGTCGACTCCGCGATCATGACAAAATGTTTCCCGATTTCCTCGGTCCGGAACTCCTGAGCAGCGTCGACGATTTCTTGATACGAAGGTGGCGACCGGGGACCGCATCGCTGCGCCAGGAGAGACTTGATGCCGGATGTCTGCGACCTTGACGATGCCAGCCTAATCGCGATCTGGAACAATGCAGACCCCGAAAATCTCTCCGATTATGAACGCGAGGTCATTGAAGAGATGAAAGCACGCGACCTTGTTCCATGATGTAAGATACCCTCTTGGTGATTGCCTGAGTAATCAGGCGGCTACTCGAGACGAGCGAACCCACCTTCGTTTTCACGACCGATCGTTCATTGGGATATTTCTGTTCTCCCGCCCTGACCACGTCCGAACAGCTGTATGCGACCGTCGTATCAACCCGGGGAGGTTGCTTGACGACAGGTGGACATCGTCGCAGATGACCCCTCAAAGCCGCCACTGATCCGCGCAACGATCTACGAGAACTTCGTTTCATACAAACCGATCATTGGATAAATAAGCATTGCGCCGCCCAGAAACTATTACATCGTTTTTCGAGGCTGATGGCGTTCTGGCTCTAGGCATCCTTTGCGGAGCGATGTTCGCTGCGCTCGTGGGCTTGATGCGATAGCTTCCGCAGCCGGCGATTTCAGACGCAAGCGAGTTTGAATGATAGATATTTGCTCACCCTTGCGCGGAATCGATGCTTTGACGCCGTCCTTCCGGCCGATCTTAGTTATCACGTGCCAACTGGCATTTCTCCATCGTCAATCCACGCATTGATTTGTTAAATGAGCGCGGCCCGTCATCGTGTTCGAATGGCCGACTCCACCTCTTGAACACCACAAGGTTTCGATCCATCTGTCGCGCGCAAAATTACAAATGTGAGCCAGAGAGACGATGACAATTGACACCGTTACCGCCCCTGAAACGCGGGCCTTCGAGGCAGACGTTTCCAAGCTTCTGCACATGATGGTCCACTCGGTCTATTCCGACCGAGACGTTTTCCTGCGCGAACTTATATCCAATGCTGCCGATGCTTGCGAAAAGCTGCGTTATGAGGCGATCTCGAATCCGGCTCTGTTGGGCGAAGATCCTCAATCTCGCATCAATATCAGGCTGGACAAGGAAGCCGGCACGCTTGTGATCGAGGATAACGGCATCGGCATGACCGCCGCCGATATGGGTGATACACTGGGCACCATTGCGCGGTCGGGCACCAAGGCGTTCATGGACAAGCTTACCGCGGATAAGAATGGCGAGGGGCAGCAGCTTATAGGCCAGTTTGGTGTGGGCTTCTATTCTGCGTTCATGGTGGCCGGTAAAGTCGAGGTTGCTTCTCGCCGTGCCGGAGAGGATGATGCCGCGATCTGGTCCTCCGATGGGCTGGGTACTTACACGATTGCGCCGGCCGATCCTGCCGCAGCGCCCGCGCGCGGCACGCGCGTCGCGTTGCACCTGCTCGACGATGCCCGGACCTATGCCGAGCGCTTCACCGTTGAGCGGATTATTAAAGCGCAATCGGGTCATGTCCCGGTTCCTATCTTCCTTCAGGAAGCGGGCAGCGAGGATGAACCGAACCAGGTTGCCGACGGCGTCGCGCTGTGGACCAAGGCGAAGTCCGACATCAGTGAGGAAAATTATGCCGATTTCTATCGAGGTGTAGCAGGGCAATTCGACAAACCAGCGCTGACGCTACATTATCGAGCAGAAGGGCGGCACGAATATTCTGTTTTGATCTTCATCCCCGAAACAAAGCCTTTCGACCTGTTTGACCCGGATCGCAAGGGCCGTATCAAGCTCTATGTCCGCCGGGTATTCATCACCGACGAAGCGGAGATTCTACCGCGCTATCTACGCTTCGTACGCGGCCTTGTCGATTCCGCCGACTTGCCCCTCAACATGTCGCGCGAGATGATCCAGGACAGCCCGGTTCTGTCTGCCATTCAAAAGGGCATAAGCAATCGCATTCTCTCCGAGCTGGACAAGCTTTCAACCAGCGAGCCAGAGCGATATGCTGCGATCTGGGAAAATTTCGGATCGGTGTTGAAGGAGGGTCTTTACGAAGATTTCGAACGTCGCGAAGCGCTATTGGGCCTCGCGCGATTTAAGAGCACGATGTCCGATGGCGCATGGCGTTCGCTCAAGGACTATGTGAGTGCCCTGAAAGAAAATCAGACAGCGATCTACTATGCGACCGGACACGATCTGGATCGGCTCGCTCAGTCCCCACAGATTGAAGGCTTCAAGGCGCGTGGCATCGAGGTTCTGCTCCTTCCCGATCAAGTCGATAGTTTCTGGACGACGATAGGCGTCGATTATGAGGGCAAACCCTTCAAGTCTGTCACGCAGGGTGCTGCTGACCTGAGCCTCATCCCCCTGGCCGACGGGACCAGCAACGCTGCAACGCCCAGCGAGGAAGCCAATAGCTTTATTACCTTTGCAAAGAAGGCTTTGGCAGATCAGGTGTCAGATGTTCGCATTTCGGACCGATTGACTAGCAGCGCGGTCTGCATCGTTGCAGCGGACAATGCCATGGATCTCCAACTGGACAGGATGCTGGCCGCTGCCGGCCGTGCGCCGGAGCGAGCGAAGCCCATTCTGGAGGTGAATGCCGGCCATGCGCTCATCGCGAAGCTGGGGCATGCGAGTGGCGATGAGGAAGAGCGACGGGATCTGGCGTTCCTTCTGCTTGATGAAGCCCGAATAGCCGAAGGGGAGGCGCCGGTTGACTCGCGGGCGTTTGCCGAGCGGCTAGAGCGCTTGATGGCGAAAGCCTGGGGATGACTTCTTTGGGGAGCCTGCGGGCTCCCCTCGTTTCGATTAGATCGGCTGAGCCATTTCTCAAGTCGGCTCTACTGGCCAATCAACGCCGAAAATTCGTGTCCCAAGCACAGACTGTTAACTGCCCCTCTCGGCCACGCGCACGAACACAGCCATTTCCTGCCAACGATCACTCGTTCGGTAAGCGCCAAAACCTCCCCACATTTTCGTAGCTGCTGATCTGTCTATGTTTTGCCCCTCATCCGAGGGGTATCGTAGTGGCTGA
>DASYHX010000246.1:0-6160 GCA_035998065.1 Pseudorhizobium sp. | reverse complement strand
CGCTTTCACCGAGTCGGCGGCGCTCGAGCTTGAGCCACTCGGCGTGAGGGTGCGGCTGGTCCTTCCGGGACGTTCGCCGGAGACCAGCTTCGGCGACACCGCGCGCAGCCGGTTGCAGGGCCAGGGCGGATTTCCGGCTCCGTATGCGGACTTCGTCAGAGGCATCTTCGACGCGCGGGAACAGCAGGCGGACGAAAAGGTCACTCACCCGGCCGATGTGGTTGCGGCGGTGTGGCAGGCGGCCACCGATCTATCGTCACCCTTGCGGCTCCCGGCGGGCGCAGATGCAGTGGCGCTTTCTCCATAAGGCATCCTTGGACGGGGCGGCTCTGCCTCCCCTATCGGTCGTGCATCCCCTTGCCGGCCAGGATCCGGTCGCGGCTCCTGGCGATGCGCGACCGGCGCGTCGCCGGCTGCTTCGTTTGAGAGAAGTGGAGGACGTAGCCCCGTCGGCGGCCGGGCGTCAGCGCCTCGAAAGCGCCTTGAAGGTCGGGATCTTCGTCAAGTGCCGTGATCAGTTCCTCCGGGTAAACGAGATCGTCCTTCGGCAGGTCAACCTTGGCACCCGCCTTCTCCAGCTCGACCGCCTCACGGATGCAGTCGCGGATGGCCGTCTCGGCTCCGATGATCTGCTCGAGCGCGGTAAAACGCATGACGCGCGAGGAGCGGGAATTTTCGCCGGGAGCAACGAGAAGCCCCTCTGGGTCCTTCAGGAGAACACCCTTGAAGAAGCCGAGCGTAGCGCTGTCCTTGAAGCCCCAGAGCAGCGCGACATTGCCGCCATCGACGGTGTAGCAGGGAGAGCTCCACTTAAACTCTTCCGCCAAGCCGCAATCCAGCAGGATGCGGCGAAGCTTACCGAGTTCCGCCTGCCATGGCCCTGCCTCGGAGAAGAATGCGTCGATCTTGTCACTGCCGTGCTGCATCCCCGCCTCCTCCGAACCGCTACCGCTCCCAGTCTTCCATTTCCGGCCTGGTGCCGTTGCCGAGCTTGCGCTCCAGCTCCGCCGCCTGGCTTTCGGAAAGCCTCACGTCGAGCTCGACGGATCCATCCTCGAGGTCTTCCCGCTGATCGACGAGGGCGTTCTCATAGATCCATGACACGAGCGATAGCTTGTCCGCCGGTATGGTGATGGTGGCCTCGGTCACCACGCCCGAGAGGCGCTTGGCGATCTCGTCCATCAAGGGGTCAACCCCCTCGCCCGTGACGGCTGAAAGGGCCATGACGTTGCGGCTCGATGCTGCCCGCTCGGCCAGCGCATCGTGCTGCTCGGGCGCGAGGCGGTCGATCTTGTTCCATACCTCGATGATGCGCTCCTCGCGCTCCTTCTCGTCGATGCCGAGATCGGAGAGGATGCGCAAGACGTCGGCCGACTGGGCGCCGTTGTCAGGGTCGGACATGTCGCGGACATGCAGGATCAGGTCGGCTTCCAGCACCTCTTCCAAGGTCGCGCGAAAAGCGGCGACCAGGTGCGTGGGGAGATCCGAGATGAAGCCGACGGTATCGGAGAGGATCACCGTGCGGCCGTGCGGTAGCTTCATGCGCCGCAGCGTCGGGTCGAGCGTCGCAAACAGCATGTTTTCCGCCAGGACACCCGCGCCGGTGATGCGGTTGAAGAGCGTCGACTTGCCGGCATTGGTATAGCCGACGAGCGCGACGATCGGATGCGGCACCTTGCGGCGCTTGGCGCGGTGCAATTGGCGGGTGCGGACAACCTGTTCGAGCTCGCGCTCCAGCTTGACGATGCGCTCCTGCAACAGCCGACGGTCCGCCTCGATCTGGGTTTCACCGGGACCGCCCATGAAGCCTGCGCCACCGCGCTGGCGTTCAAGGTGGGTCCAGGAGCGGACCAGGCGGCCCTTCTGGTAGTTCAGATGCGCCAGGTCGACCTGCAGCGTGCCTTCCTTCGTGGACGCACGTCGGCCGAAGATTTCCAGGATGAGGCCCGTCCGGTCGATGACCTTGGCGTTCCATTCCTTCTCAAGGTTGCGCTGCTGCACAGGCGTGAGCGGATGGTCGATGATGACCAAGCCGGCATCGTGCTCGTCGAGCAGCGCCTTGATCTCCTCGATCTTGCCGCTGCCCATCAGGGTTGCCGGCTTCGGCTGCGCGACGGTGACGATCAGCCCCTGCGCGATGGTGAGGTCAATGGCGCGGGCAAGGCCCGTCGCCTCCTCGAGCCGAGCCTCGTCGGAGCGGTGAGCAACCGGTGCGGCGGCATCTGTGACGGCCGAACGCCCTGCCCGGTTCTGCTTGAGCACCGGTACGATCACCAGGGCGCGCATGTCGTCCCGTCGACGCTCCGTTTCCGGGATCAACGATTCATTCGAAGTATCGCGATTTGTAATCTCGAATTGTCCTTAAGCGGCAGTTTCCTCGCTCTCGAACATCTGCATCGGCTGGCCCGGCATGATGGTCGAGATCGCGTGCTTATACACGAGTTGGGAATGGCCGTCACGGCGCAGAAGCACACAGAAATTGTCGAAGGAGGTGACCACCCCCGTCAGCTTCACGCCGTTGATCAGGAAAATAGTCAAAGAAATCTTTTGCTTGCGAACCGTGTTGAGAAATAAGTCCTGCAGGTTCTGAGAACGTTCCGCCATAGCGCCGCTTCTTTCTATATTGCCGGCGGGAGGCGCCGGATCATGATCACGCTGTCAGAGATGACCGGGAAGCGCCCTCGTTGCTTCCCTCCCCCAAAATCCTCGTTATCAAATCGGCGTGTATTCCGCAATGTGCAAAAAGGCACCCTCCCGGCGGCGCCCGCCGGGCAAGGAGATACTCCTCCGTAGCCGGAGTGGACCTCCTTGCGCTAGAAGTACTGAATGGAGACGCGGAACATCTGCTCCACATTCTTGACCGCTTCGGCAGTCGAAAACAGCACGACGCGGTCCTTTGCCTTGATCTTGGTGTCACCGCTCGGCCGGATCACCTTACCGTCGCGGTAGATCGCGCCAATGCGGATGCCGTCGGGCAGATCGAGCTCGCGGAAAGGCTTACCGACGAGCGGTGACGTTTCCAGCGCCTCGGCCTCAATCACTTCCGCAGAACCCTGCTGAACGGCGTAGACGGAGCGAATGCGCCCCTTGCGCACGTGCTGGAGAACGCGAGAGATCGTCACGGCGCGCGGATTGATCTGCGCGTCGATGCCAACCGTCTTCGTGACGTTGTTGAGGGACGAGCTGTTGACCAGCACGAGGTTCGATTTGCAGCCGAGCGACTTCGCCATGACGGCGCCGAGGATGTTGATCTGGTCGCTGTTAGTCAGCGTCACCATCAGGTCTGCATCCTGCACGTCCGCCTGCTGCAGAATGTTCTGGTCGAGCGCCGAGCCGTGCAGGACGACCGTATGACGCAATTGCTCCGATACCGCCGCCGCCTTCTCGCGGTCGGTCTCGATAATCTTCAGGCGGGTTTTCGGCTGCAGTTGTTCAATGGTGCGCGCGACGTAATGGCCAATGTTGCCGCCGCCGGCAATGATGATCCGCCGTGCTTCCTGCTCCTCATGGCCGAAGAGGCCGAGCGTGCGGCGAACGTGCTCGCGCTGGCAGATGACATAGGCAAGGTCGCCTGCATGCAGTTGATCGCTGGAATGGGCGATCGACAGGCGGCCACCGCGGAAAATCCCGACCACGGTCGCCATCAGGTCGGGGAAGAGATCGCTCAACTGCTGCAGCGGCGTGTTGAGAACAGGGCAATCTTCCATGCACTCGATCGCAACCATGGCGATGGAGTCCTCGGCGAAACGAACGATATCGGTCGCCCCGGGGAAGGAAATGCGTCGCAGCACCATCTTGCCCACCTCGATCTCCGGGGAAATCGTCACATCGATGGAGATGTTCTGGCGGCTGAACAGGTCGGAATACTCCGGCTGAAGATAGCTCTGCGCGCGGATACGGGCAATCTTCGTCGGCACATTGAAGGCGGCATGGGCAACCTCGCAGGCGACGATGTTCACCTCGTCATACAGGGTGACCGCGATGATCATATCCGCCTGCTCGGCCCCAGCCTTGGCCAGCACATCCGGATGCGCCCCGTGTCCGACATATCCGCGGACATCGAGGGTCTCGGTGATGGCGTTGACCAGCGACGCAGACGTGTCGATCACCGAGACATCGTTATCCTCTTGCGACAGGCGCTCGGCAATACCGTAGCCGACCTGCCCTGCACCGCATATGATGACTTTCATGGCTGCTCTTTCATCGGCTGCACGGCCGGAATGGGAAGGTGATCGACGCTATACGCCGAGCGACTTCAGTTTACGGTGAAGCGCCGAGCGTTCCATACCGACGAATTCTGCCGTGCGCGAGATATTCCCTCCAAAACGGTTGATCTGCGCCATCAGATAGTCTCGCTCAAACATCTCCCGGGCCTCGCGCAAAGGCAGCGTCATGATGTGATGATTGCCGTTGGAGGAAACCTTCGGAAGCATGTCCCCAAGATCTGTGGGCAGCATGTCCGCGGAGATCGCCGTATCAGGCCCATCCGTACGGGCTAGGATCATCAGCCGCTCGATGTTGTTGCGCAGCTGGCGAATGTTGCCAGGCCAGTCATGCGCCTGCAGCACCGCCATGGCATCCTCGCCGATCCTGCGGGGACGGATGCCCGCCTGTTCCGAAATCTGTCGCATGAACATGTCGACGAGGAATGGAATGTCCTCGCGCCGTTCTGCAAGTGCAGGCACCTTAATCGGCACGACCGCGAGGCGATGGTAGAGATCCTCGCGGAAGATGCCTTCGGCTATCAGGCTCTCCAGATTGTAGGCCGTCGAAGAGATGATGCGAACGTCGACCTTAACACGCTTGGATCCGCCGACGCGCTCGAACTGCTGGTCGACCAGGACGCGCAGGATCTTGTTCTGAGTCTCCCGCGGCATCTCGCCGACCTCATCGAGATAGAGAATACCACGGTGAGCTTCTTCGAGAGCACCGATCTTGCGCGGCTGACCCGGCCCGCCTTCCGTGCCGAAAAGGGCGATCTCCATCCGCTCAGGCGTGATGGTCGCCGCGTTCAGTGCGACAAAGGGACCATTGGCGCGGGCGGACTTCTTGTGGACCATGCGCGCCACCAACTCCTTGCCGGAGCCGGAGGGGCCGAGAATCATGATGCGGCTGTTGGTGGGCGCCACCTTGTCGATCGTTTGGCGCAGTTGAGAAACTGCCACGGAAGTGCCGACGAGTTCGACCGCATCCCCAGTGCGCTTCTTCAGTTCACTCACTTCGCGCTTGAGATTGGAATTTTCCAGCGCCCGCTCTGCGATCAGTATCAGACGGTCCGCCTTGAAGGGTTTTTCGATGAAGTCAAAAGCTCCACGTTTGATCGCGGACACAGCCGTCTCGACGTTTCCGTGGCCCGAAATCATCACCACGGGCAGATCTGGATGCCGGCTCTTGATCTCGTCCAGCAGCGCCAGGCCGTCCAGCTTCGACCCTTGCATCCAGATATCCAGGAACACTAGGCGCGGCACCCGGTCGGAGATGGAAGCAAGCGCACTGTCGCTGTCGTGGGCGGTTCGGGTCTCATGTCCTTCATCGGAGAGGATGCCGGAGACGATCTCCCGGATGTCAGCTTCGTCGTCAACGACCAGAATATCAGACGCCATATGCGAATTCCTTGTCGGTTCCAGTTTCGGCACCGCCGACCGACACCACGTGCGGTAGCAGCACCCTGATCATGGCGCCGCGGCCATTATCGAATTCGGAAGGCGCATCATGCAGTTCAAGCTGCCCCCCATGCTCTTCAATGATCTTCTTGACGATCGCCAATCCCAGTCCGGTACCCTTTTCCCTCATGGTCATATAAGGCTCGAGTATCCGGTGGCGGTTCTCAGCGGGAAGCCCGCTGCCGTTGTCAATGATGTCGACGACGAAGGTGTCACGGCTTGAATCAAGGTGGGCCCGGACCCAAACCTTTCGTCCGTCTCGCTCCTGGTCACCCGGCACCGACTCTATCGCTTCCACCGCGTTCTTTACGAGATTGCCGAAAGCCTGGCCGAGCATACGGGCATCGAACATGCCCGTAAGCGGCGCTTCGCCAAGCTCCCGGATGAACTCGACATGCGTGGTGCCCATCTCGCGCAGAAAGACGGCATCCCGCAGGATGTCGCGAAGATCGGCCTCCTCCTTGGCGGGCTTCGGCATGCGGGCGAAGGAAGAAAAC
>DASYHX010000221.1:0-12023 GCA_035998065.1 Pseudorhizobium sp. | reverse complement strand
TCGCCTTCTTTGCCGCCGCCCTCGGCATGGCCGTCTTCCGGGCGATCCCCCTCACCGACGTCTATAAGGCAGTCGATGGCCCGATCCTCGTCATGCTGGCTGCTCTCATCCCTGTCTCCGATACCTTGCGGACCTCCGGGGCAAGTGAGCTGATCGCCGGCTGGCTCGGCGGAATTGCCAGCGGGCTTCCGACCTATGCAGCCTTGGGAATGATCCTGCTGACCGCCATGGCCGTGACGCCGTTCTTGAACAACGCAGCCACAGTTCTCGTCATGGGGCCCATCGCGGCCAGCTTCGCGACGGCATTGAGCTATCGGCCGGAGGCTTTTTTGATGGCCGTCGCGATCGGTGCCGGCTGCGACTTCCTCACACCCGTTGGCCACCAGTGCAACACGCTGGTGCTGGGTCCGGGCGGCTACAAGTTCAGCGACTACCCGCGCCTTGGCCTGCCGCTCTCATTCATCATCGTCCTGGTCAGTGTGCCAACACTGCTCTGGATATGGCCGGTGTCGTAGCCGGCGCTCTACCCCAAAGTCTTGACGCTCGACGTTGAATATGCGCTAAGGCCTGCGATCCCAAGATACGCAGGTCCCGCGCCGCTGCAGGCGCCAAATCGAGCATTATCCATGAGCACTTCCGGCCCCCGCGTCCGCATCGCCCCCTCGCCGACCGGCGAACCCCATGTCGGCACCGTCTATATTGCGCTGTTCAACTACCTCTTCGCCAAGAAGATGGGCGGTGAATTCATTCTCCGCATCGAGGACACGGATGCAACGCGTTCCACGCCCGAATTCGAGCAGAAAGTCCTCGACGCGCTGAAATGGACGGGCCTGACCTGGGCGGAAGGCCCCGACATTGGCGGCCCCCATGGCCCGTATCGCCAGTCCGACCGCAAGGCAATGTACCAGCCCTACGGCCAGGAACTGCTGAACAAGGGTCACGCCTTCCGCTGCTTCTGCACGCCCGAACGGCTGGAGCAGATGCGCGAGGCGCAGCGCGCCGCCGGAAAGCCGCCGAAATACGACGGGCTCTGCCTCCACCTCAAGGCCGAGGAAGTCACCGCCCGCATGGAAGCCGGCGAGCCCTCAGTGATCCGCATGAAGATCCCGACCGAAGCTTCCTGCGACTTCACTGACGGCGTCTATGGTGATGTCTCGATCCCGTGGGACTCGGTCGACATGCAGGTGCTGATCAAGGCCGACGGCATGCCGACCTACCATATGGCGAACGTCATCGACGACCACCTGATGAAGATCACGCATGTGGCGCGCGGCGAGGAATGGCTGGCCTCGGTGCCGAAGCACATCCTGCTCTACCGGTATTTCGGTTGGCAGGAACCGGTGTGGATGCACCTGTCGCTGATGCGCAATGCCGACAAGTCGAAGCTGTCGAAGCGCAAGAACCCGACCTCGATCTCCTATTACTCTGCACTCGGCTACCTGCCGGAAGCGCTGATGAACTTCCTCGGCCTGTTTTTTATCCAGATTGCCGAGGGCGAGGAACTGCTGTCCATGGAGGAGCTGATCGAGAAGTTCGATCCGGATAATCTCTCCAAGGCTGGCGCAATCTTCGACATCCAGAAGCTCGACTGGCTGAACGGTCGCTGGATTCGAGAGAAGCTGACGCCGGAGGATTTCATTGCACGCACGCTCGACTGGGCATCAGAGAATGCACGGCTGACGGAAGGTCTGAAGCTCTCACAGAGCCGCATCTCCAAGCTCGGCGAACTGCCGAACCTGGCTGGCTTCCTGCTGGCCAATGATGTGGGGCTGACGCCCGCATCGTTCTCCGGGCTGAAGACCAGCCCGGCAGAGACGCTGGAGATCATCAATACGGTCCAAGCGGATCTCGAGAAGATCCTCGAATGGAATGTCGAGACGATCGACCAGGAACTGCGCGCCGTGGCCGACAAGCTTGGCAAGAAGCTGCGCGTCGTCACGCCGCCGCTCTTCGTAGCCATGTCCGGCTCGTCAAGATCGCTGCCGCTCTTCGATTCCATGGCACTTCTCGGCCGTTCGGTCGTGCGCCAGCGCCTGAAGATCGCCGCCGCCGTCGTGGCGTCCATGGTCGGCAGCGAATAAAGAAGAAGGGTCCCGCAGAATGGCCGACAACAAGAACGAAACCGCCCTCTCCTCCGACGCCACGGAAGTCCGCGCCCAGAAGCTGAAGCTCTTGCGCGAGAAGATCGGCGACGTCTATCCGGCGCATTTCCACCGGACGATGACGAATGCCGATCTCGCCGAGAAGTACAAGAACCTCGAGGCGGACGTCGAGACGCAGGACGTGGTGACGGTCGCCGGCCGCGTCTATTCCTCGCGCAATTCAGGCATGTTCATCGACCTGCGCGACGCCTCCGGCAAAATCCAGATCTTCAGCCACAAGGACACGACGCCCGAAGAGGCGCGCGATCTGCTGCCGATGATCGATCTCGGCGACATCATCGGCGTCACGGGCGTCGTCCGTCGCACCAAGCGCGGTGAGCTGACGATCAATGCGCAGGAGATTACGATGCTGACCAAGACGCTCCTGCCGATGCCGGAGAAGTATCACGGTCTCTCCGATATCGAGCTGCGGTACCGCAAGCGTCACCTCGACATCCTGACGAACGAGGAATCGAAGCTCCGCTTCCAGCAGCGCTCGAAGATCGTCTCCGGCATCCGCCGCTTCATGGAAGACGACGGCTTCATGGAAGTCGAGACGCCGATGCTGCAGACCGTATACGGCGGCGCAACGGCTGATCCGTTCAAGACCCATCACAACACGCTGAAGATGGACATGTACCTGCGCATCGCGCCGGAATTGTTCCTGAAGCGCACACTGGTCTCCGGCCTTTCGGACAAGGTCTTCGAGATCAACCGCAACTTCCGCAACGAAGGCGTTTCCACGCGGCACAACCCTGAATTCACGATGATGGAGTGCTATTGGGCCTATGCCGACTACGAGGACATCATGGACCTCGTCGAGCGGCTGTTCGCGCGCCTGGCAATGACCATTCATGGCTCCACGGAGTTCAAGTACGGCGACACGGAGATCTCCTTCAAGGGCCCGTTCCGCCGCGTTCCCATGCCCGACGCCGTCAAGGAAGTCACCGGCATCGACTTCCTCGCGATGAAGAGCGACGAGGAGGCGCGCGCCGCCGCCAAGGCCGCCGGCTTCGAGGTCGAGAAAGACTGGACCTGGGGTGAGTGTCTTGCCTTCATCTTCGAAGAGAAGGTCGAAGGCACGCTGATCCAGCCGTCCCACGTAACCCACTTCCCGAAGGACATCTCGCCCTTTGCCAAGGAAGTGCCGGGCGAGCCCCGCCTCGTCGAGCGCTTCGAGACCTATTGCAACACTTGGGAAATCGGCAACGCTTTCTCCGAGCTGAACGATCCGGAAGAGCAGCGCGCCCGCATGGTCGAGCAGCTTGAACAGGCGCATGCGCGCGGCGAGAAGGATAAGCAGCTCGACGAGGAATTTCTCGACGCGATCGACCAAGGCATGCCGCCGGCGGGGGGCCTCGGCATCGGCGTCGACCGCCTGATCATGCTGCTGACGGATGCGCCGTCGATCCGCGACGTGATCCTCTTCCCTGCCCGCCGCAACAAGGCGGACTGAGAAGAGCGACGGCCAAAGCCAGAAGATCAGATCCCGGATCTCGGACGAGGTCCGGGATCTTTCGTTTAAGGCAGGCAGCAGATCCGACTCAGCCGGAAACTGGTGCCCCCTTCTCGGCGATGTCGAGGAAGAGACCCGTCATGATGCGCATGCCCTCTTCGGCAATCGAGAGCAGCGCATGTTCGTTCGGCCCATGCTGACCACATTCTGCATGGGCATGCGGGATCCAGATCGTCGGCACGCCAAGTATGTCGGTGAAGACGTCATTGGGCAGTGATCCTGCGAGATTGGGCAGGAGATGCGGCGATTTGCCTGTTGTTGCTTTGATCGATTGCTCCACGAAACGCACCCATGGATGATCAGGCGGAAAGCGTGTTGCCCTGAACGGCTCGCCCTTCTGCAGGACCTTGACCATCGAGAAGCCTGATGCATCGAGATGGCGCCTCAGCGCCGGCAGGATCTCGTCCATCGCAGTGCCAACCACGAAACGTAGTTGGCAGGTCGCCCGCGCCGACCCCGAGATGGCATTCTGCGGCGCGTCGATGTTGCCTGCCGAAATCGCCAGCACCGTCAGTGCATTCCAGCCAAAAACCTTCTCTGAGGGGGTGAGCGTTGCCTCGCCCCAGTCCGGGTCATGCCGACGGGGTGGCAGGTCGCGAAGGGCGTCCCGAATGTCTGGCGTGAGGCTCGTTGGTCGCCATTCCGGCACCTGAAGTTGGCCTCGCCGGTCAACGATCGAGGCGATCGCGTGACTGAGCAGGATCACGGGATCGGCGAGCAGGCCGCCAAAATTACCCGAATGATGGTCGTCCGGCCTCAAGTTCACGACGAGATCGAAGCTGAGCCCGCCGCGCGAGCCCATGAACATGGTTGGCACCTCAGGCGTGAGGCGCGGCCCGTCCGACGCAATGAGAACATCCGCCGAAAGCAGGTCCCGCTGAGCCTGGAAGAACTCACGCAGGCCGTACGACCCCGTCTCCTCGGCCATCTCGAGCACGATCTTGACGTTGAAGCCGAGACTGCCATTGGCCGCAATCAAGATCTCCAGCGCCTTGATGTTGATGAGATGCTGGATCTTGTTATCGGCTGTTCCGCGACCAAAAAGCCTCTCACCTTCTTGCGTCAGTTGGAACGGATGCAGTCCCTCACGCCAACGTGCCACTTCGCCGTTGCAAACATCGCCATGCCCGTAGATCAGGACGGTCGGCAAAGTTTCCTGCTCAATCCGGGATCCGACCAGGAAGGGTGCACCGCCGGGCAACGGATTGCCGAAGATGCGGCAGTCGAAGCCGATGTCTTCGAGCATCGGCCGCATGTCCTGATCGAGATAAGCGATCAGGTCCTCCGTTCGTCCCTCTGACTGACTGACCGACGGGCGCGCGACGAGCCGCGCAAGGTCGGCAACAAGACCGCCGCCTGAAGCATAATCCGATGCGTGCTGAAGCAGGCTCTTGCGTTCCATACGTTCCCCGTGCGCGTCGAAGCTTTCCGGCGAGAGATTACAGGATTTGCAGGCCTTGGCGAGCCGCGGAATATTGACGAGCCTCGCGGGCTCGAAGATCTTCCTTCCTACGACGTGTGATAGGCTTGGTGCCGAACCCAGTATCTAATCCGATGTTGATTACTTGCAGCGTGGCATGTTGATTTAGCACTGAGCTAGTTATTTCTCCCCTCACCAAGCCCGCAAACCGCTACCTCTCAGCAGACCTTTGTTTCTATTCTTGGAGGAAAGATGCCGTCCACTGCTGTCCCAACAATTGTTTTTCGGTCAGCGACTCGAGAAGATTGCGCGCATCTCGTTCTGTTTGCCGACATGGCGACGGGCCGCTTGGCCTCGTTCCTGTGGGGACAGGCGACATCTCCCGGACAATCTTCCTTCGAGCACGGACGAAACGTGATCCTCCACGATGAAACCCATTTCACCCACTTCGCAAATTGGCGCGTAGCGGAGCGCGAACACCAGATCGTGGGAGCTCTGAACGGCTGTTTGCTCCCTAGGCCGCCGAGTTCGGCTCCGCCTGTCCCGGAGCTTGTTAGGCCTCTAAACGAATTGAAGAACATGGCCGCCGGAACATGGTATATTTCTGCAGTCGCAATCTACCCGGAACATCAATTCAAAGGCTTCGGCTCTCTACTGTTGGCGGAGGGCGAGCGCATCGCAAGATCGTCAAGCAGCGAGCGGCTGACACTAATGGTGGGGAGCTTCAACTCCAGAGCATACCGGCTCTATCAGAGGTTTGGTTTCACCGAGTGGGCCAGACGCCCTTTTGTCGCCTTTCCCGGCTCGGAAACAGGAGAATGGATCCTGATGGTCAAGGAGTTGTCGAAGACCGCTTGAGCTCGCGGCTTCTGCGGTAGCACAATCGCTCACTGATAAATCGGAAACCCAGACCCTTCAGTCTGATTGCCTTCGGCGGCAATCAATGCGTATCCGCATGGACCTCCGGCTTGCGGCGGTGCTGCTCAGGATCGTCGTCTTTGGCAACGGCAGGCGCGTGGGCTGGTTCTGCCTGAGCTGGCTCCGCATGAGCGGACTTTGCATGGGCGGTTGCGTCACCTTGGGTCGCTTCTGCCTTCGCTTCCTCGCCGCTATGGCTGGAGTCCACGCCCGTTTCAGTGTGCTCTTCCGGCTTCAGCGGCTGGGCGCGCATCTTCGCAAGCCAGGCGGCGCCATGGTCATCGGCCTTCGTCTCTGCGAACGGAGCATGAGTGGCGTCCTCAGCTGCATGGGGCGGCTCGACGGAATCAAGCTGCTCAGCCGCGTCAGCAGAATGTTCGGGCGCTTCGGATTCCTCAGCCTGGTGCTCGCTGGATCCAAGACCGACAAAGCCCTTGACGGCATCGAGCCAGCCTTTCTCGGCCGGAGCTGCTTCTGCCGCATGGGCGGCCTCTTCCTGCGCCGCATGAGGCTCGGTCGAGACATGCTGTGCTGGCTCCGAAGCATGCTCAGCCTCAGCGCCGTATCGGGGTTCAAGAGGTTCGTCCGCCGGCGGTTCGTGACCGGCGGATGCGGCGTCGCCGTGACCATCGGCAGCCGGCTCGGCACCAAGCCCCATCATACCCATCAACGAAGCCAACATCCCGGGATTTTCTTCACCGCCGTGTTCGGCGACCGGGACCTCTTCGTCATGACCTTCGGCGGGTGCGCCATGCCCATTTGCTGCCGGTTCGATGCCGTGACCACCGCCGCCATGCGCATCACCGTCCGCCTTTTCTTCCTCGTGGCCGGAAGGTTCTCCATGACCTGATGGCGCACCATGGCCCTTCTCTGCGTGCCCCTTGTCGGCACCATGGCCGCTCGGAGAACCGTGACCGTCTGCGCCGTCAACCGTCGGGTCAAGGCAATCGGCGGTGTCAGTCAATGCGGCCGATAACCGCTCGGCATCTTCCTGCGGCAGGTCTATCCGCAAACCCCAGAATTCGCCGCTGTCGTCCGGCATCCCGTCGACGTAATAGGCAGTCAGCGGCTGGACCGAGAGGCCTTCCGGAGCCTTGCTGACGTCTGGCATGTAGACCACCTGGGCCCCGACTGCGCGGCCACGCATCTTTGCCCGATCCGTCGGCCCGGACTGGTCGAGCACGGTTACCTGGACGAGGTCCGAATGCTCCGCCTCCTGAACCTTGCGAGCAACACGCAGCGCAGTCTTCAGGCGAGCGACGCCATCGCCCGGCTCATTCGTGGTAACATACTTGCGAACCCAATAATGGTTCGCCTTCTTGATCTTGATTGTTTCGACGGTGGTGCATTCCAGTCCATTGGTATCCGCATAGGATGGTCCAAGCAGTTTGTCGGCGCCGATGTAGATCGCGGCAGCCCCGCTGCCGCCGCCAAGCACCGTTACGCCGCCAATGATGAGCAGAAATGTCCGTGACAGCCCGATCCTGAAACCTTTCACGCGCCGAACTCCGACATGACTACTCCACTAACGCAGCACTGGATGGAATAACCCGCACCCTGGCGTATTCTCCTTTAGAAACTTCTAAGGGCCGATCACTTTTCATCCGCGCACCTCTGCTGCAAATGATTTGCAATAGCGTTGACAGATCATCTTCTGCCGCTAAGTTAGATTGCGAATGAATTGCAACAGGACCTTTTTATGACAGGATACCTCTCGAGGCTGGTCACGATCCTGACCTCTGCGATGATCGCCTTCCCCGTCGTAGCTGTCGCCCAGGAGAAGCCTAAGGTGGTCACCACCTTCACCATCATCGCCGACATGGCACGCAACATTGCCGGCGATCTTGCCGAGGTGGAGAGCATCACCAAGCCGGGTGCCGAAATCCACAACTACCAGCCCACGCCCCGCGACATCCTGCGCGCTCGCGATGCCGACCTCGTCTTGCGCAACGGCCTGAACCTGGAGCTCTGGTTCGAGAAATTCCTCGCCAACCTCGGCGACATCCCAAGCGTCACGGTCTCCGACGGAGTGGAGCCCCTGTCGATCGCCAGCGGCTCCTATGAAGGCAAGCCGAACCCCCATGCCTGGATGTCGCCGGAGAACGCGATCCTCTACGTGGACAACATCCGCGAGGGGCTGAGCGAGATCGATCCCGCCAACGCGGCAGCCTATGAAGCGAACGCCAAGGCCTATGCCGACAAGATCCGCGCCGAGATCGACCCGATCCGGGCCAAGCTTGTCGGCCTTCCGGAGGAAAAGCGCTGGCTGGTGACGAGCGAGGGCGCCTTCTCCTACCTCGCCCGCGACTTTGACCTCAAGGAGCTCTTCCTCTGGCCCGTCAATGCGGACAGCCAGGGCACGCCGCAGCAGGTCCGATCCGTCATCGATGCTATCCGGGAGCACAACATCGACGTGATCTTCAGCGAGAGCACCGTCTCCGCCGATCCGGCCGAGCAGGTCGCCCGCGAGACCGGCGCCCGATATGGCGGCGTCCTTTATGTCGATTCCCTAAGCGAAGAGGGCGGCGCGGTCCCGACCTACCTGGACCTTCTCAGCGTGACTGCCAGTACGATCGCCGAAGGTCTGGCTGGATGATCATGGGAAAGGTGAAGAAGGCCGCCGACGGCCTCGCGGTCGACGACATCACGGTCGCCTATCGCAACGGCATGACGGCACTGCGACACGCAAGCTTTAGCGTCCCCAAGGGAACGATCACCGGCCTTGTCGGCGTCAATGGCGCCGGCAAATCGACGCTCTTCAAGGCGATCATGGGCTTCGTACCGCTGACGGAAGGCTCCGTTGAAATCCTTGGGATGCCGGCCCGCGAGGCGCTGCGCCAGAACCTGGTGGCCTATGTTCCGCAGGCCGAGGAGGTCGACTGGAATTTCCCGGTACTGGTCGAGGACGTTGTGATGATGGGCCGCTACGGCCACATGAACTTCCTGCGCATTCCCTCCCGCCACGACCACGAGATGGTGGCGCAAGCGCTGGAACGGGTCAGCATGACGGAGTTCCGCAAACGCCAGATCGGCGAACTCTCCGGCGGCCAGCGCAAGCGCGTCTTCCTTGCCCGGGCGCTCGCGCAGGAAGGCCAGATCATCCTGCTCGACGAACCCTTCACCGGCGTCGACGTGACGACCGAGGAGCAGATCGTCGAGCTTCTGCGCAGCCTTCGCGACGAAGGCCGTGTGATGCTGGTTTCCACGCACAATCTCGGCAGCGTTCCCGATTTCTGCGACCGCACCGTCTTCGTCAAAGGTACGGTGCTCGCTTATGGCAAGACCGAGGACACCTTCAACGAGGAGAACCTCGAGAAAGCCTTCGGCGGTGTGCTGCGCCACTTCGTGCTGGGCGGGCCGGACCTGCACGACGACGAGGATGCCCGCCACGTGCGCGTCATCACCGATGACGAGCGGCCCTATGTGACCTATGGCAATGGCAGCCGCAAGAAGAAGGAACCGGCAGCGGATGTTCCAGACGCTTCTTGAGCCCTTCACCTACGACTACATGCTCAACGCGATCTGGGTGAGCGCACTCGTCGGTGGCGTCTGCGGCTTTCTCTCAGCCTATCTGATGCTGAAGGGCTGGTCGCTGATCGGCGACGCCCTGTCCCACTCGATCGTGCCGGGGGTTGCCGGCGCCTACATGCTCGGCCTCCCCTTTGCACTCGGCGCCTTCGTCTCCGGCGGGCTTGCCGCCGCCGCCATGCTGTTCCTCAACCAGCGCACTCGGCTGAAGGAAGACGCCATCATCGGCCTGATCTTCACCTCCTTCTTCGGCCTTGGCCTGTTCATGGTCTCGCTGTCGCCGACCTCGGTGAACATCCAGACCATCGTGCTCGGCAATATTCTCGCCATCACGCCGAGCGACACGCTGCAGCTCGTCATCATCGGCGGCGTCAGCCTGGTGATCCTGACGTTGAAATGGAAGGACCTGATGGTCGCCTTCTTCGACGAGAACCATGCCCGCTCGATCGGCCTGAAGCCCGACCTCCTGAAGGTGCTGTTCTTCACGCTGCTGGCCGCCTCCACGGTCGCCGCCCTGCAGACGGTGGGCGCCTTTCTGGTCGTCGCCATGGTCGTGACGCCGGGCGCCACCGGCTATCTGCTGACCGATCGCTTCGGGCGCGTCATCGTCCTCGGCCTGCTGATCGGGGCGGGCACCAGCTTCGTCGGGGCCTATCTGAGCTATTTCCTGGACGGCGCCACCGGCGGCATCATCGTCGTGATGCAGACGCTGATATTCCTCACCGCCTTCGTGTTTGCGCCCAAGCACGGCATGCTGGCGGCGCGCCGGCGCCTGCGGCGGACGCTGGAGGAGACGGCATGAGCGAGACGCTTCAGCTGCTGATCCTGCCCTTCCAGATCGACTTCATGCAGCGCGCCTTCCTGGTGACGCTGATGATTGCGGCTCCCATGGCCATCCTCTCCTGCTTCCTCGTCCTGAAGGGCTGGTCGCTGATGGGTGACGCCGTGTCCCACGCCGTCTTCCCCGGCATCGTGCTGGCCTACATCCTGTCGATCCCGCTCGCCGTCGGCGCCTTTGCCGCCGGCATGACCTGTGCGCTCGCGGCCGGCTTCCTCAAGGAAAACAGCCGCATCAAGGAAGACACGGTGCTCGGCATCGTCTTCTCCGGCATGTTCGGGCTGGGTCTCGTTCTCTACGTGAAGGTGCAGAGCGACGTGCATCTCGACCACATCCTGTTCGGCGACATGCTCGGCATCCTGCCGCGCGACCTCCTGGAAACGGGCCTGATCGCGCTGGCAAGCCTCGTCTTCCTGGTGGCCCTGCGCAAGGACCTGCTGCTGCATGCGTTCGACGAGCAGCATGCCAAGGCGATCGGCCTGCCGACGCGGCTTCTGCACTACGGGCTGCTCGCCGTGCTGTCGCTGACGGTGGTGGGCGCACTCAAGGCCGTCGGCATCATCCTGGCGATCGCCATGGTCGTCGCCCCCGGCACCATCGCCTTCCTGCTGACGAAGCGGTTCGAGAGCATGCTGCTCGTTGCCATCGCCGTCGCACTCGGCTCGAGCCTGACCGGCATCTACGCGAGCTTCCTCATCGACAGCGCGCCAGCCCCGACGATCGTGCTGGTGATGACGTCGATCTTCATCGTCGCGTTCGTCAGGACGATGATGGCCGACAAAGGCAGGACGGCGTCCACCTGACCGCGCCTGCCGGAAACAAAACGGCCCGCCACTGGGCGAGCCGTTTCTATTTCAGATCTGTCAGCCAGATCAGGCCGCTGCGAGTTCCTTCTTGACCATCTCGCGCAGGCCGACGAGATCCTTGGCGAAGGAGCGGATGCCTTCCGACAGCTTCTCGGTCGCCATGGCGTCCTCGTTGAGCATCCAGCGGAACTTCTTCTCGTCGATCGGGAAGAGCGCGTCCTCCGTGATGTTGTCGGGCGAGAGCTTGCGCTCCAGCGTGCCCTGATCCTTGTCCAGTTCGTCGAGTAACGCCGGGCTGATCGTCAGGCGGTCGCAGCCGGCGAGCGCCTCGATCTCGCCCACGTTGCGGAACGAGGCGCCCATGACGATCGTCTCGATGCCGTTGGCCTTGTAGTAGTTGTAGATGTCGCGCACCGAAATGACGCCCGGATCGGTCTCTGATGTGTATTCCTGGCCGGTCGACTTCTTGTACCAGTCGAGGATGCGCCCGACGAAGGGCGAGATCAGGAACACCTTGGCGTCGGCGCAAGCAATCGCTTGGGCCTTGGAGAAAAGCAGAGTCAGGTTGCAGTCGATGCCTTCGGTCTGCAGCACTTCCGCGGCCTTGATCCCCTCCCAGGTGGAGGCAAGCTTGATCAGAATGCGCTCGCGCTCGATTCCGCGTTCCTTGTAGGCTGCAATGATGCCGTGCGCCTTGGCGATCGATGCCTCGGTATCGAAGGACAGATCGGCGTCGACTTCCGTCGAGACGCGGCCCGGAACGATATTGGCAAGGGCAGCACCCACGGAGATCGCCAGCCGGTCGGCAACCGCCGCAACCACGGCGTCCGAGCCGCCGTTCTGCGACTTGCCCCAG
>DASYHX010000213.1:0-2315 GCA_035998065.1 Pseudorhizobium sp. | reverse complement strand
GCCATGGGGTAAAGGAAGATCGGCCTCAGCAGGCCTTCTGCGCGAATGCGCTGGTCCATCAGGATTGCGATGAACAGGCCGATGGCGGTGCAAAGGCTGATGTAGAGAACGCCGAAGATCGCAAGGTTCTTGATCGCCATGTACCAGTTCGGCTGCGACCAGAGCCGGTAATAGGCGTCGAGGCCGACCAGATCATAGATGGGCAAGATCCGCGAGCGTGTGAAGGACAGGTAGACGGTCCACAGAATGAAGCCATAGACGAAGATCAGCGTGATGGCGAAGGAGGGGGCGAGCACGATCTTCGGCAGCAGCGTCCCCAGCCGCTGCGTGAACGATGGCCGCGGTCGCTCCGGCGTCACGATGGGAGCGGGTTCGATCGTTGTCATGCGTCACCTCCGGCCGAGACCGCGGATTGGAAAAGCGAGATGTTCAAGTGAGAAAATGGCCGGGAAGTCCCGGCCATTCTAGAGATCGACGAAGTTTGCGCTTACTGAGCGGAAGCGACCGCCTGCGGCAGGCGCTCCAGAGCCTGGTCGGTCGAGATCTGGCCGTTCAGGTGCTGGGTGACGACGTCGAAGACAGCTTCCTTGACAGCCGAAGGCTGGGCATGCCCGTGAGCCAGCGAACCGGCCAGGTTGCCGCTGTCGGCAGCTTCGGCGAGATCCTTCATGCCCTTCTTGCCGCAATCGTCGAACTCAGTGTCCGGAACGTCGGTGCGTGCCGGGACGGAGCCCTTGACGGTGTTGAAGGCAATCTGGAAGGCCGGATCTTCAACGGCGGCTGCCATCTTCAGTTGCGCGTCTCGCTTGTCGTCACCGACGTCGAACATGACGAACTGGTCGGAGTTGAAGAGGACGGAGCCCTGGGTGCCCGGGAAGCGGATGCAGACAAAGTCTTCGCCCGGCTTCTTGTCGGCACGCAGCCATTCGCCCTTCGACCAGTCACCCATCTGCTGTGCGCCGGCCTGGCCTTCGATGACGAGCGCGGTGGAAAGGTTCCAGTCGCGGCCCGAGAAGTTGGGGTCAAAGTATTCGCGCAGCTTGCTCATGTTGTCGAAGACCTGACGCATTGTGTCGCTGGATAGAGCCTCGGCATCGGCCTCGATCACGGCCTTCTTGTAGAAGTCCATGCCGCCCACTGAAAGGACGACCGACTCCCAGAGGGTGCCGTCCTGCCAGGGCTGACCCCCGTGAGCGAGCGGCGTGATGCCCTGCTCCTTAAATTTGTCGAGCAGCGCGAACAGTTCGTCCATGTTCTTCGGCGGCTCGCCACCGGCCTTGTCGAGAGCGGCCTTGTTGAGCCACAGCCAGTTGGTGGAGTGCACGTTCACCGGTGCCGCGATCCAGTCACCGTCGAACTTCGAGAACTCCTGCAAAGCGGCCGGGATGACCTTGTCCCACCCTTGCTCTTCCGCCAAGTCATTGAGGTTACCCACAACGCCCATCTCGGCCCAGTCCTTGATGTCGAAGCCGAGCATCTGGACAGCGGTCGGCGGATCACCGGAGGTGACGCGAGCACGAAGCGCCGTCATCGCCTGCACGCCGGAGCCACCGGCAACCGGCATATCCTGCCAGGAAATACCTTCCTTCTGCAGGTTCTCCTTCAGGACATTGAGCGCTGCGGCCTCGCCGCCGGACGTCCACCAGTGAAGGACTTCGACGCTCTCCTGAGCTTTTGCGGCACCAGCCGTCAGCGCAATGAGAGCAGCGCCGGCGGCCAGCTTGGAAATTGTTTGAATCTTCATGAGAATCTCCTCTAGATCCGGGCTCCTCTCCGGATGATCAATTTATAACGATATAACAGCGGGGCCTGTCAACCCCGTGCAAGCCGCCTCGGAAGGGCGGAGCCGGCAGATAGAGCATTGATTTGTAGAGCCAAGTTTTCTCAGTAGATTTGCACAACTGCAATTGCCCGCGAGATTTATAACGATATAGTTTTGTTGAGGAGGCCTCTTTGCGGGGCCGGGAGAGAGGTGGTTGTCCGATGAGGACACGGAACGAAAACGGTGGGCGCGGCAGTTCCTCCAGGGAAAGAGGTACGTACCTCCGCGATGACGCCAAGCCAACGCTTCGGACGGTGGCGGAACTGACTGGGCTTGCCGTTACCACCGTTTCGCGCGCGCTTGCCGATGCGCCGCAGATCGCACTGGAGACGCGGTTGCGCGTCCGTCGCGTCGCTGAGGAAATCGGATACTTCCCGGATCGGGCGGCCCAGAGGCTGCGCACTGGTAGAACGAACGTGATCAGTCTTGTTCTGGATCCTCACGAAGAAATCCTCGGCTATGCAACCTCGATGATCAATGGCCTGACCGAAGC
>DASYHX010000212.1:0-11535 GCA_035998065.1 Pseudorhizobium sp. | reverse complement strand
CTCGCCCGGATCCGGAACGAAGAGGCGATTCACGACATCTATGCCGAAGACGGCTCTGTACGCGCCGACTTCCTTGCCATGGTGGGTGCAGCGATTGCCGATCGCGACGTTCTTTTCCTGCGCCAGCACGTCGCGCGCCTGCATGAGTCCGAACTTGGCGACCTTCTCGAGACCATTCAGCCGGAGCAGCGTCTGGCGCTCGTGCGGCTGCTCGGGGCCGATTTCGACCTGACGGCGCTAACCGAGGTCGATGAGGCGATTCGTCTCGAGATCGTCGAGCAGATGCCGAACGCGCAAATCGCGGCGGCCATCGGCGAACTGGACTCTGACGACGCCGTCTACATTCTCGAGGACCTCGACAAGGAGGACCGGGAAGAGATCCTGGCGCAGCTGCCGTTCACCGAACGGGTCCGCCTGCGCCGAGCGCTGGATTATCCGGAAAGCTCCGCCGGTCGCCGCATGCAGACGGAGTTCGTCGCCGTGCCGCCGTTTTGGACGGTCGGCCAGACGATCGACTACATGCGCGAAGAGGAAGAATTGCCGGAATCCTTCACCCAGATCTTCGTCATCGATCCAACCTTCAAGCTGCTCGGCATCGTCGACCTCGACCGGATCCTGCGCACCAAGCGCCAGGTTCGGATCGAGACTATCATGCGCGAGACGAACTATCCGATCCCGGCCGAGATGGACCAGGAAGAGGCGGCGCAGATCTTCGAACAGTACGACCTGCTCTCAGCCGCCGTCGTGGACGAGAACGGCCGTCTGGTCGGCGTGCTGACGATCGACGACGTGGTCGACGTGATCCAGGAGGAGGCGGAGGAGGACTTCATGCGCATCGGCGGCGTCGGTGACGAAGAGCTCTCCGATACCGCCTTGGAGACCTCGCGGTCGCGCGTGCCCTGGCTCCTCGTCAACCTGTTGACCGCAATCCTTGCCGCCTCAGTGATCTCGCTCTTCGAGGCCACGATCGAGCAGATCGTTGCTCTCGCCGTGTTGATGCCGATCGTGGCTGGAATGGGCGGCAATGCCGGTTCGCAGACGATGACTGTCACCGTACGCGCGCTTGCGACGCGCAATCTGGACATTCACAACGCATGGCGGGTCGTGCGACGCGAGGCAAGCGTCGGTCTCTTGAACGGCGCGATCTTCGGACTCCTGATCGGGCTCGCCGCCGGCCTCTGGTTTGCGGACCCAAACATTGGAGGAATCATTGCGACAGCCATGCTGATCAACATGCTGGCGGCGGCGCTTGCAGGGATCATGATCCCGTTGCTGCTGGACAAGGTCGGTGCAGATCCGGCGGTTTCGTCGGCAGTGTTTGTAACGGCGATCACCGACATCACTGGCTTTTTTGCGTTCCTGGGATTGGCGACCCTGTGGCTTCTGCAGTAGCGGGCACAGAAAATTGACTGTTACGTAAAAGTCAAATATTCTTCTCGGCCAGAGCAGGGAATGGCCGTGAACAAGTATTACACTATCACCGAGCTGACGCGGGAGTTTGGCGTCTCGACCCGTACGTTGCGGTTCTACGAGGACGAGGGTCTGATTCATCCGGAACGGCGAGGGCGCACCCGCCTGTTCCGCTCCGCGGACCGGCGCCTCCTTCAGGAAATCCTGCGCGGCCGCCGCATCGGCTTTACCATCGCCGAGATACGCGAAATCATCAACGTCTACAAGGAACCGCCGGGCGAGCTGGGACAGTTGAAGCTGATGATGAACCGCATAGACGAGAAGCGCAGCGAGCTTCGCCAGAAGCGCAAGGACATTGAAGAAACGCTTGAAGAGCTCGATAATGCGGAAGAGGCATGCCTGACCCGACTGGCCGAGATTGGGGTCAGCACCTAAAGTATCGCTACTGACCGCTGATGGAACATTCTTGCGCGATCGCCAGGACGCGCTCATCGGTCTGTGCGTTGATGCCGCCCTGCTGTAGCGGGACAAGTAGCGATTGCGCGTGTAACGCATCGGCCGTGCAGCTGCAGAAGCTGCGGCACAAGGCCTCTCCGTTCCCAGAACCGATGCAGCCGCTTTCACACGCGCCCAGATAGCTTTCCCGGGGATCAGGCTGCGGTGGGGGGGAGACGACTGACATCAGGTAGACGATCGCGATCAGCACGGGCTGGTGGATCAGGTAGATGAGCAAACTATGCCGTCCGGCGCTGGACAAGATGTGGGGCTGCGTCTGAACCCGACTGAGCGGGGCCAGCCAGTTCCGCTGCACGGCAAGCCGGGTTAGTGCCACGCCCGAAAGAAGCGCGGCTAACCACGGGAACAGGGGCACAAAATCGTTTGACCGAGGCGCTTGTTCAAACAATCCGGTCCAACTGAGATACCGGGGGTCAAAAATCGCGGAGCGGAAGCTGCCAGGTGCCACCGTCGAATCAATTACCATCAGCATGACCAGTAGCACGGCGACACCGCCCGAGACGATCGGTGAAAGGGGCACGAAGGCGAGGCCGATGAGGCTGGACACGGCTATGCTGTGCAGGATGCCGAAGAAGATCCACTCATTGGGGAACACGAAGAAGGTAGCGAGGCTGATCGCGGCAGCAGCGCCGGCAACGACGAGGAAGCGCCTCCAAAAGGAGGACCAGCGGGTCTGGGGGTAGTGGGCCAGGACAAGGCTCACCCCGGCTAGAAAAAGGAACGAGCTGGCGATGGCGCGCGCGTAGAATTTCCACCAGCCGTGCGTTGCCGTCCCGGATTCGATATATCCAAAGAATTCGAGGTCCCAGGTGAAATGGTAGGATGCCATGGCCAGCAGGGCGACGCCCCGTAGGGTGTCGATCAGCCTGATACGCGGCAGAGCAGGCGAGGGGTTGCGGCTTTCGGCAAGTGTCACGCTGGGGCCTTTCCAAATGCAGTACGGTCAGTGAGACTGGACGTCCATGATCGCCTTACGAGCCTCCGAAAAATACTGCCGGCGCGTCAGGACCAAGATCACGATGACCGTCGTGAGCATGAACATATACGGCCCAACGAACCAGCCGAGATAGCCGATCGACAAAAATATCGAGCGCAGTCCCGCGTTGAAGTGCTTGGCCGCGATCGTGTTCATCTTCACAACTTGATCTGCGGCCCGACGCGCCCTGTCCATGTCGGCGCGGGCAACCTCCTCCATCGGAAGCGCGCCAAACAGAATCGTGCAGTAGTTGAAGAGGCGATAGGACCAGCCGAACTTGAAAAAGGAGTAACCGAACAGACCGGTCAGGCCGATGACCTTGAGCTCGAACAGCGTGCGACCGCCATAGGAGACGAAGGCAATATCGCGGAAGATGGCGTCGACCTGATCCGTCGCCCCGAGAAGAGCAAAGCAGCCGCCGATCGCGAAGATCGAGGTGGAGGCGAAGAAGGCCGTGCCGTTCTGCAGACCCGCCATGATCTGGGTGTCGATCATCTTCAGGTCGCGATGGAGGGAGTTGTAGATCCAATGTTGCCGGCGCTCTGCCATTGCTCGGTTAAGGCTCGCGCGGCGGAAGAAAGCCGAACCGCCTCCCGCGGTGATCCACGAGTAGCCGCTCCACAAGAGGGCGAAGAGAAGGAGGGCGACGTAATCCGCGACAGTCATGCGAATCCCCATTGCGCGAGCGTTGCGCAGAACCTATCGCCGACCTGAAGTTCAGCGGCAAGGCCTCTCTCCGTTAACGGCTTCGTCGAAATTGGGGCTGGCCAGGGCGGCTGAAAGGTCCTATAGGGCCCGCCCGTCAAGCAGTGTCATGCGTGGCGCGAATATCTGCCCTGTGGGTTTGCCTTGCTTCCGCCTTTTTTTGCAATTGCGAACGACGGACGATTTTAATATATCGTTCACCATGGTCGCATCTAATGCGAACCGCACACCAATCCAATCGGAGTCATCATGGAAGAAACCATTCAGAAATCCTGCTGGGCAGTGACCTTCAAGGCGCTCGCGGGGTTTGGCGGGATCTTGGCCGTGGCCTATCTCTTCGGCACCATTTGATTCTCTACCCAATATAGTAGAACTTCAGAAACAGCGCGGCTTCCCAGCCGCGCTGTTTCTGCTTCAGGGCATCCAATGTCGCATCGGTCAAACCGAATGTCGGGCGACCGCTATGCCCGTCTCCTGCGCTGACTTAGCTTCGGGGGATCGTTTCAAGGAGTTTTCTATGTTCCTCTCCGTCTTCGACGTCTTCAAGATCGGGGTCGGACCGTCGAGTTCCCATACCATGGGGCCTATGTCGGCGGCGAAACGCTTCCTTGATCTCATTCTGACGGATGAGTGGCCCCGGCCGAGCGGAGCTCGCGTGGCTCGACTGAAGGTGAGCCTGCACGGCTCGCTTGCCTATACCGGCATTGGCCACGGCACCGGGCGCGCGGTCATCCTAGGGCTGACGGGTGAGGAGCCGCATACGGTGGATCCGGATCGTATGGATGCCGCTATCGCCGCAGTGGAGGCTGCGGGCTTTGTGACGCCGCCCGGTCATCCTGCCTACGCGTTTCAGCCGAAGGAGGACCTCGTCTTCGACCGAAAGCAGCCGCTGCCGGGACATGCGAACGGCATGAGCTTTTCCGCTTTCGATCCCGATGGCAGGTTGCTTCTCAAGCGCGTCTACTACTCCATTGGTGGTGGCTTCGTGGTGACGGATACGGAGTTGGAAGCGACGCGGACGGCGAAGAAGCAGACTGGCGGCGCATCCCGTGTACCCTATCCCTTCGCCAGCGCCCGGGAGATGCTTGAGATGGCCGCAAGCTCCGGGCTTACCATCGCGCAGATGAAGCGGGCGAACGAGGAAACCAGAATGACGCGCGCAGCGCTTGATCACGGCCTCGACGAAATCTGGAGAGCGATGAATGGCTGTATCGACCGTGGGTTGCGCGTCGACGGGATCATGCCGGGAGGTCTAAACGTCCGGCGCCGGGCACGGGCGATCCACGAAAAGCTGACAGAAGAGTGGCGCAGCAACCGTCTGAACCCGCTGCTCGCCAATGACTGGCTGAGCGTCTACGCCATGGCGGTCAACGAAGAGAATGCGGCAGGCGGTCGCGTCGTCACCGCGCCCACCAACGGCGCGGCCGGTGTTATCCCGGCTACTGTGCGCTACTACCTGCACTTTCATGAGGATGCGACCCCTGAAGACGTCAGGACCTTTCTGCTGACGGCTGCGGCGGTCGGGGGCATCATCAAGCACAACGCTTCCATCTCCGGGGCCGAGGTGGGCTGTCAAGGCGAAGTGGGCTCTGCCGCAGCCATGGCGGCGGCGGGCCTTGCAGCCGTAATGGACGGGTCGCCGGAGCAGATCGAGAATGCAGCTGAGATTGCACTGGAGCATCACCTGGGCATGACCTGCGATCCGGTTGCAGGCCTTGTTCAGGTTCCATGTATCGAGCGCAACGCGCTGGGGGCGGTCAAGGCTGTCACTGCAGCCTCGCTAGCGATCAAGGGAGACGGCAGTCATTTCGTCCCGCTTGACGCCTGCATCGAGACGATGCGGCAGACCGGCAACGACATGAGCGAGAAGTACAAGGAAACCTCGACAGGTGGTCTTGCCGTCAACGTCGTGGAATGCTGAGACATATCGACTGAGTTTCTGGAGAGAGCTTGACCTGACATAGGGTTTAAGGCTTCAAGCGCGCCATGGCTCTACATCTCATCAAACTCTGCGTCGGCGCGGATTCGCTGGAGGATCTCCGCGAATGGGTGAGCAAACGCGCCATCGCAGCAATCTCCGCCGGACTCGACCCGCATACCATTCACACGACACGCATGGTGCCCAAGCGTGCGAATGAGCTCCTGGACGAGGGGTCCCTCTACTGGGTGATCAAGGGGCAGGTTCTGGCACGCCAGCGGCTCCTGGACATACGTTGCGTGACTGACGCCGATGGCATCCAGCGATGTGAATTGGTGCTTGGTCCCGAGATTATCGAAACCGCACCGCAACCCAAGCGGCCGTTCCAAGGATGGCGCTATCTGACGGCGGAAGAGGCGCCGCGGGATCTGGCGGGCATGGGCGAAGGTGTCGCGGCCATGCCAGAGGATCTGCGGCGCGAACTAGCCGAACTGGGGCTGCTCTGATATCGGCTTTACTTTTCGCCGATCCGCAGCCGAACGGGCCTCCGACCCATATAGGCTGCTACGTGCATGTGGATTTGCACCTCAGGCTGCGACTGTCGCCAGGCTCTCGCCCCATGGCTAAGAAGGAGGGCTACAAGATCCCTGGTCCGGCCACGGGATTTTGAAAGCCCTGCGCCTGCGAGCCTCATCGCCGCCTCGTGAACAGGGTGCAGGGCGATGCCCCTGGCAGGACGCGTGTTGCCTGGTGCGAATGAAGTATTCGCCGTATTCTCGTAAACCGTCATCGATGGCCTCGTTAAACGCACTACAATTCGAGGATGATGCAGGACTTATACTCGTCCCTACTGTGGCGCCGGTTGACGGCGCCACGTGTCTTTCTTGGACCTGATCCGTAGACTAGGTCGTCTTGTTACTGCTGGGAGGCCCAGCAGTTGATTCCCTGCTTCTTCAGCGCATTGCAGGTGTTGACTGCGGCCTTTTGGCCATCGAAGCCGCCGAAGCGGGCGCGGTAGAGCTGCTCGCCATTCGCATTGACGGCAACGGTGAAGGGCTTGGCGGAACGCAGTACCTTTCCGCCCTTGTCCTGAGCCTTCTGCAGAAGCTGGTTGGCCAGCTTCTCGTTGGGCGAGACGCCCACCTGGATCACCCAGCCGGAGACGGCCGACGCCGGGATGCTGCTTGTGGAGGCGGTGGTCACGCTGTCCGTATTCTCCACTCCTGCATCACCCTGCTCGGCGGGAACATACTCGGATGGGGGTGTGGGTACCGCGACATCGGCCAAGGCCTTCAGCGCGTCACCGGACCGCTTTTCAGCTGGAGCATAAGCTGAGGCAACCTGCTGCTCCTCGTAACGAACCTGCGGCACGGGACCGCTGCTTGGCAGGTCGAAGGCGGCAAGCCGATCGGCAGCAGCCAGCGCATTACCAATCGGTGCAGACGGCGTTTGTGCGATCAGAGCAGACTTTCCGCCACGCGATGCCTTGGGGAAATATTCCGCAACGAGCTTGCGCATGTGCGCATCGCGGCTTGCACCTGTGCGTCCGCCGATGACGACGGCGACGATCGACCGGTCGCCGCGCTGCATGGACGTCACGAGATTGAAGCCCGAGGCACGAATATACCCCGTCTTGATGCCGTCGACGCCTTCCACAGAACCAAGCAGCCTGTTGTGATTGCCGATGGTCTGCTTGCCGAACTTGAAGCTGCGGGTCGAGAAATAGCCGTAGTACTGAGGGAAGTGCTGACGCAGAGCCATGCCCAGGCGTGCCTGGTCGCGCGCCGTGGTCATCTGGGCCGTGTTGGGAAGCCCGTGAGCATTCCGGTATGTGGTGCGGGTCATGCCCAGCGCGCGCGCCTTGTTGGTCATGATCTGCGCGAAGCGAGGCTCCGAACCGCCGAGAAACTCTCCTAGTGCGGTGGCAACGTCGTTGGCGGAACGCGTCACGAGCGCCTTGATCGCCTGCTCGACGGTCAGGGAGCCGCCCGCTGGCACGCCAAGCTTGGACGGTGGCTCCTTTGCCGCGTTGGCAGATACAGGCACCTTTGAGTCGAGACGGATGCGGCCCGCCTCCAAGGCTTCGAACGTGAGATAGAGGGTCATCATTTTCGTGAGCGATGCCGGGTACCGAAGGCCATCGGGGTCATCGCCATAAAGGACCTTGCCGGTGTTGGCATCGACCACAATTCCCGCATACTTGGGAGCAGCCTGCGCAGACGATACCGCAGTTCCGATCACCATGATGAGAGCCAAAAGGAATCCGAGGGCAAGCCCCGGGATTTTGCCGGCCCCTACGGGCAAGGAGGTGGGGAAACTTGCTTTCAACACTGCCGCACTCATCGTTTGCATGACTGAACTACCTTCCGGGCGCGCCCCCGCCACGTCCGTTGGCCCTCAACGTAGGGCAACAGCGTTACCAAGAGGTTTATGATGTAAATTGGGTTTACGAGCCGTGCTGCAATCGAGACAAATCGCACTGCCATCCCCCGAAACGACCGCTGATCGGTCTCGGCTGTCAAAGGCGCCAAAGGCGGCATCAATATGATGAACGTTGAAAAAAGGGGGCGCCGCACGAAAGACGGTGTCTTTCTTTGCAGTGGGAGGGCAGGTTCCGCGCTGGCTACGTCAGATGTGTGGGGAGCTAGGCTGCTTCGATGGCATGAGCGGCGCGAAGGCGTATTCAGGATATGCCGACCGCACGGCCGGCATAGGAAGATTGGTGATTGATTACTGGCCGACGCTGCCGACCGCGACGGTCGGGCGTCCATCCTGTAGCTTTACCCAGCGACCCGCATGGTCGCTCGCTTGGCGCTTCAGGAATGTGTACTCCGTGTCCGACCAGAGCAGCACCTTGTTGCGCATGTTGTCGAGGATGAAATCGCCGTGGTCCGTGCGAACGGTTAGGACGGCGTGGCCTTCGCCGTTAGGCTGCAGCACGACCGTGATCAGCAGGTTCGACGGATCGAAACCTTTGGCCTGGAGCATCTTGCGCTTCAGCAATACAAAGTCTTCGCAGTCGCCCACGCTGCGGGGATAGGCCCAGCGCTCCTCGACACCATAGACCTCTTGATCGGTCATCGGGGTGACCGACGTGTTGACGGTGTAGTTGATGTCAAGGATCGTCCGCCAGCGGTCTTCCGTCAGTACCGCTGGGCCCTGGGAGTTCGAGATTGGCTGGCATTCGCTCGTGTAGATCCTGCAGAGCTCGTAATGACCGATCGGGGGGTTAGCCTTGCCCACCACCTGCATGGCAGCAGGCGCTGCGAGCGATGGTTGCGGGGCAAGCAACATGAAGAACGCGGCTGCGATGGCTAAGCTCGATCCCTTGCAAAAGGTCATGATCTTGTCTCCTCTTTGGTGGGGACAAGATGACAGGCAGGATTTGAGATGGCGCGAAAATACGAAGTAAAAACAGCGTCTTAATTGATCTAACTTATCATCAAAAGCGATTCAAAGGTGACTAAAATTTGAGACAAATTTGTCGCGAAATCTGCCGGGGCGCTAAGGGAATTGGAAGCTCGGCGGCATCCAAGAGCCTTATGTTTAGGGGGTGGTGAAAAGCGAAGGTAAACAAGGGCGGAGTGACGTCGCTCCTTAGACGCTTCGCGCAGGCGCAGTGGGGGCTCTTCCTTACGCGTTTCGCAACGCTTCAATGCCCCGTTTCAGGACAGCACAACAACATTCGTACAAAAAAATTTACGCAACCGCGGGCGGATCGTTTGTGCGGTTGTATCGATACGAAACACGGGCGCGAAGGAGCCGGATCTCGATTGAGAACGAGATGACGCAAAAAATGAGGCGGCTTTCGCCGCCCCATTCACCTCATCTGGTACGCTGGCTTAGTCAGAGAAATTCTTTAAGTGTCTCGCGAGACTGCACGGTGTCGAATTCCAGCGCCACACCTTCCATGAAATGGCGCACGATTTTCCCGCGCATGTTGCCGAGGCGCGCGATCGTTCCGAGCGGCGGGCGGATGTCGATATCGATGGCTGCTCCGGACAGTGAAAGGTCCATCAGACGGCACGCGTACCGTCGCCCATCTTCCAGGACAATTTCGGTGCTGATCTTGCGAGGTGTCAGCCGGTCATGGCGCCGATCTTCAGGTAAACCAAGCTCGTGCTTGTTTGCCAGCCACGTGAGCTGCGCGGCGAGCTTTTCCCGCTTACGCTCCGTTGCCTGAAGGATCATGGTGAAGCCGGAAGGCGAAATCTCCGTGACTGTCCCCTCAAGGCGTCCAAGATTGTTCATGTAGGCGATGACACGCTCATTTATCTGCGGCCGCGCCAGGCAGGCAAACTCGACCTCGCCCGGCGACATTTCCAGTGCCGTGCAGGGGTATTCCTCATAGTTCGTCAACATCAGACGACCGCTCAGGCTCACCGAGACTCGTTGAAACCCACGAGCAGTGGCTGCGAGGTTCCCGCCAGCGCCTTGTGGAGACTGGAATGAATACATCGTTTGCATTTCCTGTCCGCTAGTCCCCGAGCTGTAAAGGAGCCAAGTTAAAATTCGGTTTTTCAAAGCCTGCAGATTCTTATAGCTGCGGACAATTCTGGAAGTTTCAACTCTGGCGCCTTCGCTATGAGACGCGGCAGGCCTTTTCATCGGCTGGGCCGATCTATATGCGTGACGAATTGGATTAAGGAGTAGGAATGGAGCAGCAGCGGGAGCCGGACGGAGACGGGTCGACAAGCGCCTCGACAGGTTCCGGAGGCGACGGATCCATGTCGCCGCGCCAACCGATCTTCAATCTGCCCAGACCTCTTGTTTTGACGGTTGCGCTCCTCGCTGTTCTGTTTGCTATCGAGACCTGGATGCTGGAGCCAGACGGCCGAAGTGCGTTGCTTTTCCATCTCGCCTTCACGCCACTCCGCTACGTCTATCCCCTCGCCGAGCAGGGACTGGAATGGCTTTGGACGCCCGTCACCTATTCCTTCTTGCACGGCAGCATCGAGCACATGTTATTCAACCTTCTGTGGCTCCTGGCCTTTGGCACGCCGGTGGCAAGACGGATCGGCGCATTCCGCTATGCTCTCTTTTGGGCGCTTGCGGCGGCCGCAGCAGCTTTGTTCCATGCGGGGCTGCATTGGGGGGATTCCACCATCTTGATCGGCGCCTCGGGCGTTGTCTCGGCTTTCATGGGAGGGGCGTGTCGCTTTGCTTTTCCTGCCCGTGGCGGGCTCAATCGCATCTATGGTCACCTCTACCCGCGCCAAACAATCATCGGCTCCCTGCGCAATCGCACCGTGGCAGTCTTTACGGGGCTCTGGTTCGCCGGTAATTTTCTGATAGCCCTTGGCCTACCGCTCGTGGGAGGAGGGGATGGCGCCATTGCCTGGGACGCCCACATCGGAGGCTTCCTGTTCGGCTACCTGATGTTCGGCTTTTTCGATCCGCTGCCTGCCGACCTGAACAGGCAGGAACAGCGTTTCCAATAGGTTGGACGGCGTCCATGTGCTGGTCAGACGAAATCCCGATGGCGAAACCGGGGGAGCTCTGCTGGCTCGTCACTGGAGGTTGAGTGGAAACTGTATGCCCTTCGGCAGGGTTGGACGCTTTAACATGGCAATTTGAATGCGTTCAAACGCCTGCTTGCGTTCACGCTCCTGCCGCTCGCGGCGAGCTCGAGATGCCGCAACGGCGGCCATGGCACGTTCAATGACTTCTTCAGCGCGATCCATTCCGCACCCTCCGTATGTTCTCTATATGTTCTATTCTGCGGAAAAGTCAAGGGGCAGCAAGGCGCCCTGACGCATGAGGCGTCGGGCGATTGTTAATGTGGCGGATTGCCGGGGGGCGCCAGCGTTGGCGGGATGGCCTCTGAGAGCGAGGATGCGCAACACACGTCGGTAACGAGGCGTTGGAGGCTTCCAGTATCTCGCCATGTGTATATCTGTAAGCGGGTCTACATCAGAGGCGCTGCTTGTGCGTGCAGAGGAGCGGTTCTCGAGCCGAGAATGCGGAGTTAGAAGTCGAAGTCTGCGTTGCGACGCTCGACGTCAGCACG
>DASYHX010000206.1:0-2274 GCA_035998065.1 Pseudorhizobium sp. | reverse complement strand
CTTCGCCTCGGGCGCTTTCGCTCAGGAAGGGACTGCAAGCGGCGCAGCCGGCGGTGCAGTAACCGGTGCCATCATTGGTGGACCTGTCGGTGCAGCAGTCGGCGGTATTGCAGGCGCAGCTCTGGGTCCGGCGATCGATCCGCCGCCGCAGGAAGTTGTGACCTATGTTCAGGAACAGCCGGCTCCAGCAACACCCGTCGTCATCGAGCGACAGATCGAGATTGGACAGCCACTGCCTGAGACCGTGGTACTGACACCGGTTCCCGAGCACACCAGCTATTCCTATGCCGTGGTGAACGAGCAGCGGGTGATCGTGGATCCTGAGACCCGTACGGTCGTCCAGGTCATTCAGTAACCCACCACGTCAGATCATACTCAGGTCAGAGGCTCTGCCACGCGGGACCTCTGACCGCTTCACACTAGCACCGCCTGCTCCACGCGATCCTGAGCGCCGAAGAAGCGCAGATAACGCTCGACTTCCTCAGGATCCCCCGTTGCCTTGCGCGGATTGTCGGAGAGCTTCACGGCGGGCCGGCCGTTGGCATCGCTGACCTTGCAGACGAGCGAGATGGGCTTCAGACTTTCGACGTGCTGTGGTGCACAACCGGCAAAATCATTGGTGAGGTTCGTTCCCCAGCCGAAGCTCATTCGGACCCGACCCTCGAAATGCCGATAGGTATCGATGATGGCATCCACGTCCAAGCCGTCGGAAAAGATCAGGAGCTTGCCCCGAGGATCCCGGTTCATCCGCCGCCACCACTCAATGATCCTTTCGCCGCCTTCGACGGGGGGAGCGCTGTCGGGGCGGAAGCCGGTCCAGTCGGCGACCCACTCAGGTGCATCTCGAAGAAAAGCGCTGGTGCCAAAGGCGTCGGGGAGAACGATCAAGAGGTTTCCCCCATAGAGCGTGTTCCAGTCCTTGAGCACCTTGTAGGGAGCCGCGCGCAGCTGTTCGTCCGTTTCCGCCAATGCCGCCACAACCATCGGCAGTTCATGCGCGTTTGTCCCGACTGCCTCCAGATCGGAATCCATGGCCAGCAATACATTGCTGGTGCCGGTGAAGGCGGGGCCAATCCCCTCCTTCAGGGCCTCCACGCACCAACGCTGCCACAGGAAGCTATGACGCCGGCGAGTTCCGAAGTCTGAGATGCGGAGGCCTGGTAGCGTGCGCAGACGCTCAACCTTTTCCCACATCTTGGCCTTTGCGCGCGCATAGAGAACATCGAGCGTGAACTGGCCCATATGACGCATGGCGGCGCGTGAGCGCAGCTCGTTGATGATCGCGAGCGCCGGAATCTCCCACATGGTCGTTTCCATCCAGCGCCCGTGAAAATGCAGCTCATATTGGCCATCACGCCGCGATAATTCATACTCGGGCAGTTGGTAGGTCGCGAGCCAGTTTAGAAATTCGGGCTCGAAGATCTGTTTACGCCCGTAGAAGGTGTTGCCCGCCAGCCAGATCATCTCCTTCTTGCTCAAGTGGAGGGTCCGAGCGTGATCGAGCTGTTCACGCAGTTCGTGTTCGTCGATCTCGTCGGCTAGGAGAACTGTCTTCGTTCTGTTGATCAGAGAGAAGGTTGCGTCCACCTGCGGGTAGAGCTTCCAGATCATCTGAAGCATCAGCAGCTTGTAAAAATCCGTATCGATCAGGCTGCGGATGATGGGATCCAGCTTCCAAGCATGATTGTAGACCCGACTTGCGATGTCCGTCTTGGTCATCCTGCCCGCCCTGGCCTCGCGGGAGACCTTACCTGTCTGTTTTTTCTACGGAGGCGGCCGAACCGCCTCCGTAGAAAGACTTAGGAAATTTCGGCAGGCAAGTCCACAGCTGCAGCTGCATCACGCTTCCGCAACTAGTTTGCCGGTGCACTGGTCGAGGGGGCGGGGGCGGGGGCATCGGCCGGATTAGCGGAGGGCTGCGCTTCCTGTGTCCCAGGTGTCGTGTCACCCGCCGGCGGTGTCGCGGTCTGTTCTGCCGGCGGCTCTGTGGCCTGGCCCCAAATCTCCGCAACGCCCCAGGCGATCGCAAGAAGGATCAAGGCGGCTATGAGAACTTTTAGAACAGGAAATCCAGCCCGACCCTGCCTGGCTTCAGTGGCGCTCATCGGCGCTTCCGGGCCCGCCGGGCCCGAATGACCTGGAGCCGGGCGGGGCTTGTTGAAATCTGATCGGTTATTCATGTTTCGCTCCTCTAGGCGGCCGAACCGCCCCTTGTTGCAAAGGAACGACCGTACTGCGAAGAGGTTCCGGCGTCTTAATATCCGCTCGTCCGGT
>DASYHX010000188.1:0-3501 GCA_035998065.1 Pseudorhizobium sp. | reverse complement strand
CCTTCGGTCGGGTTCAGCTTATTGTCTCGTGCATCGCGTTCGAAAGAGAGAGGAATCGCGAAGGTGAGATACTCGTTCTTACCGAAGGCATCGTCCGTGTTGATCCAAGCAATCTCTCCACCCGCTTTGAGCACGTCCGTTTCATTCAGCTCATAGGAAAGCGAGGCAGATCCGATCACGGACTGAGCTTCGTAGGTGTCCGGACTTTCACTCAGCGCCTGAAGGCGTGCTTCGAACGTCGCCTCGGGAACGAAAGCGCCCGGTTTGATGAAGGTGATCCCAGCCGCATAATTGAAGGTCTCAACCTCGCTCGTCGCCTCGATTCCCGAGACTTCCCCCTCGATCCGCAAGGATTCCGCTTCGCCGAAAAGGTTTCGGTGTCCCCAGTAGCCTTGGAGACCGGCCCCATCGAGTGACGAGTACTGTGCCCCAAACCCAAAGTATCGATGTTTGCCCTCCGAGACTTCTATGGTGAGCGGCAGGGTTCCCGCTGGTGTCAACGTGTCCGCTTCGCGTATCGTGACGCTCGCAAAGACACCCAATTCACGAAGGCGTTCGGAAGCTTTGCGCAATTGTTCCGGCGAGTACCGGTCGCCCTTGTCGAGGCGAGAATAGCTGGCGATGAAATCCGGCTCGACCGTGCGCGCACCCTTCACCGCGACAGGGCCAAGATTGGCAACCGGCCCGCCGACAACCCCCAGGGCAACATGCACCGTCTGGGTTGGATGGTCGGCCGTGACCCTACGTTCCGTCAGGTGTGCAAGGGGGCGCCCTTCCGCCTTGACGTCGACCAGGAGCTGCTCACCCGCCTTGAGGATGAGCCTCGATCCCGCCCGCTCGCCGACGATCAGGTCGTAATCGGCAGGGTTTCTGCCGGCGGCGTCGCCTTCGAAGGCGACCGAACCGAGCGCGAAGGGCGGGCCGGGCACGACAGTGATCGTGACGGGCACCGGCTGCGTGTGATCAAACGTGGGATTGATGGGAAGCTCGTCCAGGTCTCGACCCTGGATCGTGATATGCACCGTGCCGCCGTAGCGCGCCTCCTCATAGAGAACGGCCACGAGGCGGTCACGATCTTCCCGTGCCTTCACGACCAGCCCGAGATCGCCCGACGCTGGCTGCTCGTCATCGTTCACCAAGGAGGCCGCATTCTCCAGCCGCTCGGCCAGGTCTTCGTCAGTGGTTCCAGTCTCGATGGTCGCATTGTAGGCGACTGGGTTGATGACCTCGATCTCCTCTTCTTCATCACCGAAGAGAGTGATGCCGAAGAGTTTCAGGGCGTGAGCTTCCGATAGCGAGCAGAGAGCGAGAACGCTTGACGTTGCGACCAGCAATGCTGCCCGCCTCAGCTTTTCGGCACCTGTTGCCTTTCCTCTGAAAACGCTTTTGTCCAACGCTTACTCGTCGCCTGCCTGTGCCAATGTTGCTGTCCGTTTCGGCTGCCTATGTAGCGGCTATCGGCGGAGGCGAACACCTTTTTTCCATGGTTCTGATGGACATCGGAAAGAGAAATGCCCCGGAGCGTGCTCCGGGGCAACATTTGCGTCAATAAGTGAGCCCGGATCAGTATCCGCGCGGGCAATCGTCGATGTAACGGCGTCCATAGCGGTCACGGTAGTAGCACTGACCCGGCTGTTCGGATACCGATCCGATAAGCGCTCCGGACACGCCGCCGATCGCTGCGCCGACGGCGGCTCCACGGACATCGCCGGTGGCGAGTCCGCCAATAACCGCACCCGCGCCAGCTCCGACTGCTGCACCCCGCTCAGTCTGCGTGCAGCCCACGGCCGACATGCCGAGAAAAAGAACTACAAGTGCTTTCTTCATGAGGATCCTCAAAGGTTGCGAAGACTGCAATGGCTGGCGGCGATGCCTTCGCCCTTGGCGTCCGGTCAGCGCATCAGCTGGAACAATACTTCACGATGACGGCATGTCCAGATAATAGACCGACCTTCGGCAAGGGTGATGCACGAGATTTGATTTCCGTCAGGAAGAATGTCTCAGCGCACGCTCCCGCCGATGAAAAAGCCTGCGCCGCCTTGAAAGTAGAGGTTGATCGCTTCCCTAAAAAAGCAAATGATGGCGCCATGTCTGGAGGAGACATGAGGAGGACGAAGATGGCGAAAGTGACGCTGACGGTGAACGGCCGTACAGTGAGCGGAGAGTGCGATGATCGTACCCTGCTCGTGCATTTCATCCGCGAGAAACTCGGGCTGACGGGCACCCACGTCGGGTGCGATACCACACAGTGCGGCACCTGCGTGATCCATATGAATGGACGCTCGGTCAAGAGCTGTTCCATCCTGGCCGTACAGGCGGTCGGTGCGGAAATCACCACCATCGAAGGGATCGCGGCACAAGGCGAACTTCATCCCGTGCAGGCAGCCTTCAAGGAGCATCACGGCCTGCAATGTGGCTTCTGCACCCCGGGCATGGTGATGACCGCCGTGGACATGATCGGTCGCCATGGCGGGCAGCTGGACGAGGCCACGGTGCGCCACGAGCTGGAAGGCAACATCTGTCGCTGCACCGGCTACCAGAACATCGTGGCAGCGGTTCTCGCCGCCAATCAGCAGATGCATGGCGCAACCCGTCAGGCTGCCGAGTAAGAGGCGAAGGCAGTGGCGCGTCCGGGGTCTTCGATCTGAAGCCATCCGTCTGCCGGCCACTGCCTTGAGCCAGTCCTTGTCCTGTTTCTCTGGAGGAGAAGACTATGGGTGTTGAGGGAATTGGTGCGCGGGTGACCCGCAAGGAAGACAAGCGGTTTCTCACCGGCAAGGGCCGCTATACCGACGACATGACAGTGCCGGGCATGAAATATGCCTGTTTTGTCAGAAGTCCTTATGCGCATGCGAGAATCACCGGCATCGATGCGAGCGCTGCGCGCGAGATGCCGGGTGTCATCGACGTGCTGGACGGAAAGCAGTTGCAGGCCGATGGGATCGGCAATCTCATTTGCGGCTGGATGATCCATTCCAAAGATGGTTCGCCGATGAAGATGGGGGCCTGGCGTCCGCTAGCTGTCGATACCGTGCGGTATGTCGGCGATGCGGTCGCGATCGTGGTTGCCGACAGTTCTGCCCAAGCGCGAGATGCCGCCGAGGCAGTTGCCGTGGAGTATGAAGAAATGCCGGCGGTGACCGAGGCGATCGCCGCCATGGCGGACGGTGCGCCGCAGCTTCACCCCGAAGCTCCTGGCAATCTGATCTTCGACTGGGAGTTGGGGGACGGGGGCGCCACTGACCAAGCGATTGCATCGGCCGCGCATGTGACCGAAATCGAGATCCACAACAATCGGCTTTCGCCCAACCCGATGGAGCCGCGCGCCACGCTCGGCATCTACGACGCGGCGGAAGAACACTACACCTGCTATACGACAAGCCAGAACCCCCATGTGGCGCGCCTGGTGATGAGCGCCTTTTATAACGTGGCGCCGGAGAACAAGCTGCGGGTCATCGCGCCGGATGTCGGCGGTGGCTTCGGCTCGAAGATCTACATCTA
>DASYHX010000242.1:0-9563 GCA_035998065.1 Pseudorhizobium sp. | reverse complement strand
AGCTGGTCGAGCCGCCGGAAACGGTGCGCACCAATCTCTTCGTCATCGAAGAACTGGCCAAACGCCTCGGCGTCTCTCACTACCCCGGCTTCGGCCTTTCGGAGCGAGAGCATATCGACCGCATGCTTGAGGCGAGCGGCTGGCCCGGATTCGAGACACTTGCCCTGCAGCGCTGGATCGACGCGCAGCCCGACTTCGACACGGCGCATTACCTCGACGGCTTCGGCTATCCTGACGGCAAGTTCCGCTTCAGCCCCGACTGGGCAAACGGCCCGTCCCCTAATCGACCGCCGAAGAGCCTGGGGCCTATGGGGCCGGTCGCGGCCCTGCCGAAGTTTCCCGACTACGTCCCCGTGATCGAGGAAGCCGATGCCGAGCATCCCTTCCGCTTGGCGACCTCTCCTGCGCGCAACTTCCTCAACTCCACCTTTGCCGAGACACCGACCTCGACGCAGAAGGAGGGGCGCCCAGAGGTGATGATAGAACCATCCGACGCGCTTCGCCTTGGCATCCTCGAGGGCGACATCGTCCGCCTCGGCAACATGCGAGGCGAGATCCGTCTCCATGCGCGGATCGCCGCGGGCGCCAAGCCAGGCGTACTGATTGCCGAGGGTCTCTGGCCCAACAAGGCGCATCTCGACGGGGAGGGGATAAACGTTCTCACTGGCGCCGATGCGGTTGCGCCCTATGGCGGCGCCGCCTTCCACGACAACCGCGTCTGGCTGCGCAAGGACCCTGCATGACCAAACTGGAGAATGCGAAGATCGAGATCGTCGAGGACAAGACGCTCTCGGACAACTGGTATCACCTGCGGAAGGTCATCTTCGACTACACCAGCTCCAAGGGAGAAACCAACCGGCTCTCGCGGGAAGTCTATGACCGCGGCAACGGCGCAACCATCCTGCTGTTTGACCCGAACCGTCAGGTCGTCGTCCTCGTCAAACAGTTCCGCATGCCGGCCCATGTCAACGGCCATTCCGGCTGGATGATCGAAACGCCGGCCGGTCTTCTGGATGGCGATCATCCGGAGGAGGCAATCCGTCGCGAAGCCGTGGAGGAAACCGGCTACGAGGTGCGCGAGGTTCGGTTCCTCTTCGAGTGCTTCATGTCGCCCGGTGCTGTGACCGAACGCATCCATTTCTTCTATGCGCCGATCGACATCAGCCACCAGGTTCATGACGGCGGTGGTCTGGACGAGGAGCACGAGGACATCGAGGTGTTGGAGATCCCGCTTGATCAAGCGCTCGCCATGATCGGCACCGGCGAGATCTGCGACGGCAAGACGATCATGCTCCTGCAGTGGGCGGCGCTGAACCGCGACAAGCTGGTGGGGTGAGGCTTTGCCTCAAAGCCCGCCCGAAACCAGCATCTGTTTTGCAAGCTCGGCATCCGCATTCGGCTTCGTCACCGCGCGCCCATCCTCGACTTGCACCCTCCCCTCCGCCACGAGCTTCAGCGCCAGCGGGTAAAGTTGGTGCTCGACCGTCAGCAGACGTGCCGCCAGCGTTTCTGCTGTATCCCCGACCAGCACCGGCACGGCTGCCTGGGCGATGATTGGGCCCTCATCCATGCCCTCGGTGACGAAATGCACGGTGCAGCCGGCGATTTTCATCCCGGCATCGATGGCGCGCTGATGCGTGTGAAGGCCGGGAAAGAGCGGTAGCAGGGAAGGGTGGATGTTGAGGATGCGCCCCTCGTGGCGACGGATGAACTCGCCTGAGAGCAGGCGCATGTAACCCGCAAGACAAATGATGTCTGGGCGGATCGCATCGAGAGCCGAAAGGATGGCCGCTTCGTGTTCGGCCTTGCCCGCATAGTCCTTCCGCTCAAAGACCTGCGTCGGAATGCCAAGCATGTCCGCCTTCGCCAGCCCGCCGGCGGATGCCTTGTCCGAGATCACGCAGGCGATCTCCGCCGGCCAATCTTGCGCCTGGCAGGCCTTCGCCAGCGTCAGCATGTTGGAACCGCCGCCTGAAATGAAGACGGCAACGCGCTTCCGCTTTCCTCCGGCGCCGGCGTGGTTCATAGGGCAAGCGTGCCTTGGTAGACGGTACCGGCAGCGCCTTCTGCGCGAGCAACGACCCGCCCAAGCGGCACAACTACTTCGCCCTCGGCCGACAGGATTGCAGTCACGGCATCCACATCCTCGGCGGCAACGACGGCAATCATGCCGATGCCGCAGTTAAAGGTGCGCAGCATTTCCTTGGCCTCGACACCGCCCATCTGCGCCAGCCACGAAAATACCGGTGTCACCGGAATGGAATCGAGATCGATTTCGGCGGCGAGATTTGCAGGCAGGACCCGCGGGATGTTTTCAGGAAAGCCGCCGCCGGTGATGTGGGCAAGGGCCTTGATGGCGCCGGTCTCACGGATCGCCTTGAGCAGCGGCTTCACATAAATCCGCGTCGGGGTCAGCAGCGCTTCCCCAAGCGTCTTGCCTTCGGCGAAGGGGGCGTCGTCGTCCCAGTCCAGCTTCGAAACCGAAACGATCTTTCGTACCAGTGAGAAGCCATTCGAATGAATGCCGGAAGAGGTGAGGCCGAGGATGGCATCCCCTTCCGCAAGATCGCCCACCGGCAGCAACTGGCCCCGTTCGGCCGCACCGACAGCAAAGCCCGCCAAATCGTAATCGCCGCCTGCGTACATCCCCGGCATTTCGGCCGTCTCGCCGCCGATCAGCGCGCATCCGGCTTGGCGGCACCCTTCTGCAATGCCCTGAACAATGGCGGCGCCCTGGTCGGGATCCAGCTTGCCGGTGGCGAAATAGTCGAGGAAGAAGAGCGGTTCGGCGCCCTGCACCACGAGATCGTTGACGCACATGGCGACGAGGTCGATTCCCACAGTGTCGTGGCGGTCGGCATCGATGGCGATTTTGAGCTTGGTTCCGACACCATCATTGGCCGCAACCAGCACGGGGTCGGTGAAGCCCGCGGCGCGAAGGTCGAAGAGGCCGCCAAAGCCGCCAATCTCGCCGTCGGCGCCCGGTCGACGGGTGGAACGGACTGCCGGCTTGATCTTCTCGACCATGAGATTTCCCGCGTCGATATCGACGCCGGCATCGCTGTAGGTGAGGCCGTTCTTGCCCGTCTCGGTCATCGCCTGTCTCCGCTCGCTAAGCTTTGAGCGCCATTGCACGGGACGCCGGCTTATGCAAGCGCTAGACCCTCCTTAGCAGGGGAAAGCGGCGAGCTGAGACCACGATACTTGACCGGCGTATCGACGCCATCCTATCCGTGTTGCCAGCCCGTCCGTCAGTGAGGAATGCAGCGATGCCCTATTACATCAACGGAGCAAACCTGCGTCGCCATATCCTGTTCTGGGTGGCGGCACTGGCCGTTTTCATCGTCTTCCTGTGGGCCTTCCGCTCGATCCTGCTGCCCTTCGTCGCCGGCATGGCTCTTGCCTATTTTCTTGACCCGGTCGCTGACTGGTTGGAGCGGCGGGGCTTGAGCCGGATGATGGCGACGGTGGTGATCCTTGTCTGTTTCGTGCTTGTGTTCGCTTTGTCGCTGATGATCCTCATTCCCGTCATCGTCAGCCAGCTCAACGATTTTGCGAGAGCCTTGCCTGGCTACGTCTCGCAGTTGCAGGAACTAATCGCCACACCCGATGCCTTCCTCCCTGATTGGCTGAGCGGCCAGATCGAGACCGCCAAACAAAACTTCTCCGACGTGATGTCCGAAGGGGCGGGCTTCATGGCGGGTCTGCTGCGTCAGATCTGGGCCTCGGGCAAAACGCTGCTCGATGTGGTTTCACTGCTGGTCGTTACACCCGTCGTCGCCTTCTACATTCTGCTCGACTGGGACAAGATGGTGGCAAAGGTAGATAGCTGGGTGCCGCGTGACCATTCTGAAACGGTCCGCCAGCTTGCGCGCGATATGGATCTGGCGATTGCCGGATTTGTCCGGGGGCAGGGCTCTATCTGCCTGATCCTCGGGATCTTCTACGCGGTGGGGCTGTCGCTAATCGGGTTGAATTTCGGCCTCCTGATCGGCTTCGTTGCGGGTATGATCAGTTTCATTCCCTATGTCGGATCCTTCATCGGGCTGGCGCTCTCACTTGGTGTTGCGGTGGTCCAATTCTGGCCCGACTACACCTGGATTGTCGCCACCGCGGTGGTTTTCTTTGCAGGCCAGTTCATTGAAGGCAACATCCTCCAGCCGAAACTTATGGGCTCGCGTATCGGCCTGCATCCGGTTTGGCTGATGTTCGCGCTCTTCGCCTTCGGCGCCATGTTCGGCTTCGTCGGACTTCTCATCGCAGTGCCTGCCGCGGCGATGGTCGGTGTGCTTGTCCGTTTTGTCCTGTCACGGTACCTTGAGAGCGACCTCTACTACGGCCGGTCCGCCACGCTTCCCTGGGAAGACACGCGGCCGCCGCAGGTGCTGGAGCATTCCCAGGACAAGCCATGAACGACAATGCAGAGCGCAATCGGCGGCGGCACGAGCAGCTCCCGCTGGCTTTCACCCATGATGCGGCCAGTGGCCGTGATGACCTTTTGGTGTCGGAGCGCCTGAGCGCTGCCGTGTCGATCATCGACCAATGGCCGAACTGGCCGGCACCGGTGGTCATCCTTGCTGGCCCGGTGGGCTCTGGCAAGTCGCACCTGGCCTCGATCTGGCAGGAGAGGAGTGGCGCGACGCCTATCCACCCTCTGGCTGGCTCCGGAGCAGCGGGTGTCGCCGCTGCAGGGCCTGTTCTCTTCGAGGATGCAGAACGTCGGGGATTCGACGACACGGAATTGTTTCACGTCATCAACAGCGTGAGGGAGAATGGCCACAGCCTGCTCATCACCTCCCGGCTCTGGCCAATGTCCTGGCCGGTGAGGCTGCCCGACTTGCGCTCGCGGCTGAAAGCGGCAACAGTCGCGGAAATCGGCGAGCCGGACGAGGATCTGCTGGCTCAGGTTATTGTGAAGCTATTTGCCGATCGCCAGCTTTACATCGATGACAAATTGGTTGGCTACATCGTCACTAGAATGGAGCGTTCGCTTGCGGCGGCACAGACCATTGTCGAGCGGCTTGACCGGTTGGCGCTGGCTCGCGGGACGCGGGTCACCCGCCATCTCGCCGCAGAGGTCCTGAACCAGGTCGGCAATCCCGAAGAGGGTGATTGACTGTCACAGTTCCGTCGCCAATCTGTAATATCTGCTGGAGAACGATTGGGGGCATATTCATGGACGTTACGACCGGGACTGACCAGGCCACGAGCGATACGGCGGCGTTCGATGATCTGATGAACAGCCCTGAGCGGTTTATCAACCGCGAGTTCTCCTGGCTTCAGTTCAACCGTCGGGTCCTTGAAGAAACACTCAATACGGCGCATCCGCTGCTGGAGCGCGTGCGCTTCCTGTCGATTTCGGCTGCAAACCTCGACGAATTCTTCATGGTGCGCGTCGCCGGTTTGGAGGGGCAGGTGCGTCAGGGGATCGCGATCCGTAGTCCTGACGGCAAGACCCCCGCCGAACAGCTCGACGGCATCCTGCAGGAGATCGACAACCTGCAGATGGAGCAGCAGGCCTCGCTCGCCGTGCTGCAGCAGTATCTGGCGCAGGAGGACATCTTGATTGTCCGACCTGCGGCTCTCTCCCCGGACGATCGCAACTGGCTTGCCACGGCCTTCGATGAAGATCTCTTCCCGATCCTGACGCCGCTGTCGATCGATCCGGCCCATCCATTCCCGTTCATCCCGAACCTCGGGTTCTCGATCGCCCTCCAGCTTCACAGCATGCATGGGCGTGAGCCTATGACCGGGCTGCTGCGCTTGCCGCCGACGCTGGACCGCTTCATCCGCCTTCCCGATGATGGCGCGACGATCCGCTACATCACCTTGGAAGATGTGGTCGGCATGTTCACAAACCGGCTCTTTCCCGGCTATGAGGTCAAGGGTGCCGGTACCTTCCGTATTATCCGCGATAGCGATATCGAGGTCGAGGAAGAAGCCGAAGATCTGGTCCGCTTCTTTGAGACGGCACTCAAGCGCCGGCGCCGTGGAAAGGTCATCCGCATCGAAACCGATTCCGAGATGCCTTCGGAATTGCGCCACTTCGTCGTCCAGGAGTTGGGGGTGCCGGATAACCGCGTTGCCGTTCTGCCCGGTCTCTTGGCGCTCAATACGCTCTCGGAGATCGCCAAAGCGCCGCGCGACGACCTGCGGTTCGATCCTTACAACGCCCGATTTCCCGAACGGGTCCGCGAACACGCCGGTGATTGTTTCGCAGCCATCCGCGAAAAGGACATGGTGGTCCACCATCCATACGAAAGTTTTGATGTGGTGGTGCAGTTCCTCCTGCAGGCAGCACGTGATCCGGATGTTCTGGCGATAAAGCAGACGCTCTACCGCACCTCCAACGACAGTCCGATCGTACGGGCGCTGATCGACGCCGCCGAGATGGGCAAATCCGTTACAGCCTTGGTGGAGCTCAAGGCACGTTTCGACGAGGAAGCGAATATCCGCTGGGCACGCGATCTGGAGCGAGCGGGCGTGCAGGTGGTCTTCGGTTTCATCGAACTGAAGACACATGCCAAGATGTCGATGGTGGTCCGCCGCGAAGAGGGCAGGTTGCGCACCTACTGCCACCTCGGTACCGGCAACTACCATCCGGTCACGGCCAAGATCTACACCGACCTTTCCTTCTTCACCTGCAACCCCAAGATTGCCCACGACATGGCGAACGTCTTTAATTTCATCACCGGCTACGGTGAACCCGAAGACAGCATGAAGCTCGCGGTGTCGCCCTATACGTTGCGAACTCGGATTCTCCGCCATATCGAAGAGGAGATCGTGCATGCGCAGCGTGGTGGGCCGGCAGCGATCTGGATGAAGATGAACTCGCTGGTCGATCCGGAGATCATCGACGCGCTTTACAGGGCGAGCCGGGCCGGCGTTGATGTCGATCTCGTGGTTCGTGGCATCTGCTGCCTGCGCCCGCAGGTGAAGGGCCTGTCGGACAATATCCGGGTCAAGTCCATCGTCGGCAGGTTCCTGGAGCATAGCCGAATCTTCTGCTTCGGCAACGGCTACGGGCTGCCGTCGGAAAACGCGCTGGTCTATATCGGTTCAGCCGACATGATGCCGCGCAACCTCGATCGCCGGGTCGAGACGCTGGTGCCGCTTTTAAACCCGACTGTGCATGAGCAGGTCCTGTCGCAGATCATGCTCGGCAACTTGATTGACAATCAGCAGAGCTACGAGATATTGCCCGACGGCACGTCAAGGCGCATCGAAGTGCGTCCAGGCGAGGAACCTTTCAACGCGCAACAGTATTTCATGACCAATCCAAGCCTTTCCGGTCGTGGTGAAGCTCTGAAATCGAGTGCTCCGAAGTTGATCGCGGGCGTGATGTCCGGGCGCAAGAGTTAGCCAAGAAAAGGCACGCATGGTTCGATCTGAAGCCCAAGGGCGGTTGCCGGGAATCGCCCCAGTCTCCGTCGTCGACATTGGCTCCAACTCCGTTCGTCTCGTGATTTACGAAGGGCTGTCGCGCGCGCCGGCCATGCTCTTCAACGAAAAGGTGCTGTGCGGCCTCGGAAAGGGACTGGCGTCGACAGGCTCCATGGATCCGGCAGCGGTTGATCGCGCTCTGGCGGCGCTCCGCCGTTTTCGCGCCCTGTCGGAACAGGCCCGTGCCACCCGGATTTATCCTCTGGCCACAGCGGCTGCCCGGGAAGCCTCCAATGGCGCGCAGTTCATCAAAGATGCTGAAGAGATACTCGGTTGCACTGTCCAGGTTCTGACGGGTGAAGAGGAAGCACTTTACTCCGCCTATGGCGTTATCAGTGGCTTCCACAGCCCCGATGGGATCGCGGGCGACCTCGGTGGTGGATCCCTCGAACTGATCGACATCCGTGGAGAGCAACTCGGCCGCGGCATCACGCTGCCGCTGGGTGGTCTGCGGCTGTCGGAGACATCAGGTCAATCGCTTGAGAAGGCTCGCGCGATCGCAGCGGAACACGTGGCAAGGGCTGAATTCCTGACCCGGGGCGAGGGCCGCACCTTTTACGCCGTGGGCGGCACCTGGCGAAATATCGCCAAGCTCCATATGGAGATGAACGGCTACCCCCTCCACATGATGCAGGGCTACAAGCTCAAGCTCGAGGAGATCGACAGCTTCCTGGATACCGTAATTGCCGGCGACAACAAGCATCCTGCCTGGCAGGCCATCTCCAAAAACCGGCGGACCCTGCTGCCCTTTGGTGCGGTGGCGATGCGGGAGGTCCTGAAGGTTATGAAACCGGCCCGCATCCTCTTCTCTGCCCAAGGCGTTCGCGAAGGCTATCTTTATTCACTTCTGCCCGAAGCGGAGAAGGCGTCCGATCCACTGTTGGTGGCGGCAGATCAGTTGGCAATCCTCAGGGCCCGCTCACCGGAGCATGCGCGCGAACTGGCAGCCTGGACCGGCCGCATGGTCCCCATGTTCGGTATCGAAGAGAGCGAGGAGGAGAGCCGTTATCGGCAGGCCGCCTGTCTGCTGGCGGATATCAGCTGGCGCGCGCATCCCGACTACCGAGGAGCGCAGGCTCTGAACCTGATCGCACACTCATCGCTCGTCGGCATCACCCATCCAGGACGGGCCTACCTCGCGCTCGCCAACTACTACCGGTTCGAGGGACTCCAGGACGACGGGGCCTCTGGACCACTCGCTGCAATTGCGCACCCCCGTCTTCAAGACCTGGCCAAGCTCCTGGGGGGCATGCTGCGGGTCGTCTACCTTTTCTCCGCCTCGATGCCGGGGATCGTGAATAGCCTTGCCTTCCGTGAGGCGACGTCTCCTGATCTTGATCTCGAATTCGTTGTGCCACGTGAGCACGGCGCCCTCGCCGGCGAGCGCTTGGAGGGACGTCTGCAGCAGTTGGCGAAGCTCACCGGCAAACGCCTTGCCTTCAGGTTCGAATAAGCTTCCATACAATTCGCCTGCTTCAACAACACGTGAGGGATCTTGAACTGGTGGGGGCAGCGCGGCGTGAGTGGAGCTGCCTGATGGTTAAACTATTGATCTCATTTGCTGGGAACGTTGTGCTTTGACGCGCAATGATTGTTCAGAAAATCTAGACGGAGCGGTAATTTCTTCCATCCTTGCGATTATCCCCTCGGATAGCGATCTGGAGGTCAGCCGAGTGAATTGCGCGGCTTCCAAGAACGTTTTCAGAAGGAATGAAGTTATGAAAAAGACCTTTGCTCTCGCACTTATTGCCGCCGTTGCCGGTTCGTCATCTGCATTTGCGCTTGATGCCGCCAACGGAAGCGTCAACTACGAAGGGGTAGCGGCGCGTTTGGAAAACGCCCCTGTCGGTAGCCCCGTCACCTACGAGGTTTTCGAAGACGGGAACCGATATCGTGAGACCTATGTGGTGCAGTCGGACCGGAGCCTAAAACTGGTTGATCGTTCGGTTCGAAGCGATAGCTAACGCAGTTGACGCTCAAGTCTTTAGAGAAAGGCATCCGGTACGCCGGGTGCCTTTCCGCTATGAGAGGCTCGGGAGAGGAGATCCGCTACCAGATTGCCGCTGGGGAGGGGCAACGAGGGACGGGTTCGGGAGCGCTGTGAAGCGATAGCGGAACTT
>DASYHX010000030.1:0-2788 GCA_035998065.1 Pseudorhizobium sp. | reverse complement strand
TCGGTTTGGCAGGTTGGAAAAGAGTGAAAATCTAGTTTTTTCAGGGGGCAAACGTGATCAAGTCCGAACTGGTGCAGATCGTCGCAACACGTAATCCGCACCTCTATCACCGTGATGTCGAGAATATCGTCAATGCAGTCCTCGACGAGATCACCGATGCGCTGGCCTCTGGAAACCGCGTCGAACTGCGTGGATTTGGCGCCTTCTCGGTCAAGAACCGTCCATCTCGCTCGGGCCGCAATCCGCGCACGGGCGAATCCGTCTTCGTCGAGGAAAAGTGGGTCCCCTTCTTCAAGACGGGCAAGGAATTGCGCGAGCGCCTCAACCCCGGCATGGGCGACGAGGCGGATTGACGCTCGCCCTCACCATCCTGGCAGATGCTCTTGAAAGGCGCCGCACGGCGCCTATTCTGCCTCATGAGGGCTGTAATTGAGCCCGAGGCCTAGACGAGGCGGAGAGAGATGACGAAGCTCAAGAAGATCCTCACCCTGGTGATCCTGGTGCCGCTCGGCGTGCTGCTCATCGTCCTCTCGGTCGCCAACCGGCAGAGCGTGACACTTGCGCTCAACCCGTTCAGGCCCGACGACAGCGTTCTCTCTCTCACAGCACCGTTTTTCCTCTTCCTGCTCCTTTCGCTCATCCTCGGCATGTTGATCGGCTCGGTCGGCACCTGGTGGACGCAAGGGCGGTACCGCAGACAGGCTCGCATTGAGGCGCGCGAGGCAATCAAATGGCACACCGAGGCGGACCGGCAGAAGACGCAGTCGCCCGCCGTCGTACCGGCAGGTCCTGCACTCCCTCGCAACTGACGCGGCGCTGAACCTCTTCCTTTCAGCCGCGGCTTGCTTATCTTCTCGCCGTGGATCTCGTCGAAACCTCATCCGCCGGCCGTGACGCCGTCTCTCTGCCCCGGCCGTTCCTGAAGTGGTTCGCCGAGAAGGGCTGGGCGCCGCGTGCCCATCAGCTCGAGTTGGTGGCGAGGGCGCAGGCCGGTGAGAACATGCTGCTGATCGCGCCGACCGGCGCCGGCAAGACACTGGCAGGCTTTCTGCCCTCGCTTACCGATCTCACGACCCGTGGCAAGATCCCTCCAGGCTCCGCCTTTACCGGCATCCACACGCTCTACATTTCGCCGTTGAAGGCGCTTGCCGTGGATATCGAGCGCAACCTGATGAAGCCCGTCTCGGAGATGGGCCTGCCGGTCACCATCGAAAATCGCACGGGCGACACGCCACAGGCGAAACGACAGCGCCAGAAGCTGAGCCCGCCCGACATCCTGCTGACGACGCCGGAACAGGTGGCGCTGCTGCTCGCCAACAAGGAGGCGGAGCGCTTCTTCAAGGACCTGAAATACGTGGTCCTCGACGAGCTGCATTCGTTGGTGACGTCGAAGCGGGGACACCTGCTGTCGCTCGGCCTTGCCCGCATCCGCCGGCACGCACCGCAGATGCAGACGATCGGCCTGTCTGCTACCGTCGCGGATCCGATGGACCTGCAGCGCTGGCTGGTGCCGCAGGGAGAGGCACCGTCGCCGCCGGCGGGCCTTGTGCATGTGCAGGGTGGCGCTGCCCCCGACATCACGATCCTGGACACCGACAAGCGCATCCCCTGGTCGGGCCATGTCTCCACCTATGCCATTCCGGAGGTCTACGGGGAGATCAAGCGCCACAAGACGACGCTGATCTTCGTCAACACCCGCTTCCAGGCTGAACTCCTGTTTCAGGAGCTCTGGACGATCAACGAGGACAACCTGCCGATCGCACTGCATCATGGCTCGCTGGACGCGGGCCAGCGAAGGCGCGTGGAGGCGGCCATGGCGGCCAACAAGCTGCGCGCTGTGGTGGCGACCTCCACCCTCGATCTCGGCCTGGACTGGGGTGACGTCGACCTCGTCGTCCATGTCGGTGCACCGAAGGGGGCCTCGCGCCTCGCCCAGCGTATCGGCCGCTCCAATCACCGGATGGACGAACCGTCCAAAGCAATCCTGGTGCCCGCCAACCGCTTTGAGGTGATGGAATGTCAGGCCGCGCTCGACGCCAACTATCTCGGCGCTCAGGATACACCGCCGGTGGGGGAGGGCGCGCTCGACGTGCTCGCGCAGCACATCCTCGGCATGGCTTGCGCCGAGCCATTCGATCCACTGGAGCTCTATGAGGAAATCACCAGCGCCTCGCCTTACGCCGAACTTTCATGGGAAATGTTCGAGCGCGCCGTGGATTTCGTCGCAACCGGCGGTTATGCGCTCCGCTCATATGAACGCTATGCCAAGATCCGCAAGACGCAGGAAGGCCGCTGGCGCGTCTCCAATCCGCAGGTTGCCCAGCAGTACCGGCTGAACCTCGGCACGATCGTCGAGGCGACCGAACTTAACGTCCGCCTGGTGAAGCGCAATGCCAAGGGCACGCTTGGTCGCGGCGGCCTGTCGCTCGGCAAGGTCGAGGAGTATTTCCTGGAGCAGCTCGTGCAAGGCGATACCTTTCTCTTCGCCGGCAAGGTCCTCCGGTTTGAAGGCATCCGCGAAAATGAGTGCCTCGTCTCCAACGCCTTTTCCATGGACCCGAAGATCCCGGCCTATGCGGGCGGCAAGTTTCCTCTCACCACCTATCTGGCGGATCAGGTTCGCGGCATGCTGGCCGATCCGAAGCGATGGCAGGCGCTTCCCGATCAGGTCCGCGAGTGGCTGGAGATCCAGCAGGACCGCTCGATGCTGCCGAGCAAGGACGAACTGCTGATCGAGACCTTCCCGCGCGGCAAGCGCTTCTTCATGATCGCCTATTGCTTTGAAGGC
>DASYHX010000614.1:0-12736 GCA_035998065.1 Pseudorhizobium sp. | reverse complement strand
GTTCCACAGGTTGAGATCTCCGACCTGCGGCCCCTCAATGCCGACAACGCGGAAGAATTGCCCCTTCGGCACCTTGAAGGCACGGCCGTCGCGCGGCGGGACGATCACCTCGTCGACCTTCTCGAGCGTTTCCCGGGCTTTTCTCAGCCGATCCAGGTCCGGCGCCACCAAGGTCCCGTTCGGATAAACCACTACGGGCTTTTTCGACCGGCGCTCGACCGCGTCGTCGGGTTCTGCTGCGAAAGGGGTTCTGTCTGTCATGGGAATTCCATATCGGTGTGGCACGGTGTGGATTGGCAGACTGGGTAGCGCTAGAAGCCAAGCCAGTAAAGGCCAAGTCCCAGGAGTACGGTCGAGGTGACGACTGCAACGCCGATCCGCTGCCCCGCGATCAGGAACGCGCCGAACCCCATGCCGGCAGCGCCGAGGCGTAGCCACAGTGGCGCATCGGCCAGGGTTCCGGTCGGGAAGACGATAAGCTTTGCGGTCACCGCCATTACCAGCGCCGTCGCAACCGCCCTTACCCAGTACAAGGCTTCGGAGTCCTCATTCAGCCTGTTGCCGGCCAGGACCCCAAGCCACCGCCAGATGTCCGTTGCCAGCCAGCCCGCGACGGCAATCACAATATAAGGCCACCACTCACCGCTCATGCAGCTTCTCCGCCTGAATCGCCCGCTTCCGCCCCCGAATCCAGAAGCGATCGATGAGATAGGCGAGCGTCCCGCCGCCGATTCCCGCGTAGAGAACGTCAAATCCCGGTGACACCAGTGCCAGCAGCGGACCGGAAGCCACCCCGATGACAAAGGCAAGTCGGACCACCGCCTGCCGGGCCGTCGCCCAGATGGACGCCAGGAAATAGACCGGCGTCAGCATGAACAATGCGCCTGAAACAACCGGCGGGAACGCTTCGACCACTCCATAGCAGACGGCGACGATCACTGTGTTGGTCAGCGTCAGCGTGATCCCGAATCCGGCAAAGAAGGTCGCCCGATGCTCCCGCGGCACATCCCGGAGACGCTGCGTCGCAAAAACCCAGGCAGTGATGGCGACGAAGTGCGACAACAACAGGAGCAGCCAAGTAGAGGTGCGCTCCGTCCGCATCTCCGGGACCAGAGACGCCACCATCGGCATCATGCGGATGGAAGAGAGCGTCACGGCGACGAAGCACGCGGCAATGTGAGCGCCGCTCGCCATCATGCCGACGAGGATCATCTTCGCCGGCAGCGCCCAGATCGAGATGGTCATGAAGATGGCTTCGCCTCGGGAGATTCCCGATTCGAATGCAAAGGCGCTGAATCCGACGAAGGAGGTCATCAGGATGATGGCGGGCAGCGAAGTGATGCCCCGCATCCCGGTCAGGAACCAGAAGGAAGTGGACTGCGTATCACTGCTTGGCGACATCAGGGAACCGAAGGCAAGGCGGACTGGCCGCATGAAATGGCAATGCCGGGTAAGATACCCGGCATTGCCATTGTAGTGATACCGTTACTTCGACTTCGGAACGCGCGGGACGATGCTGCCCTTGCGAGGCGGCGTCTTCGGTGCCTCCTCGGAGGCCGTCACGTCGGCTTCAGCCATCGGCCTCGCCGGTCCGCCGTCATCCTTGCCCTTGGTCTTCTTCGCCGGACGCGACTTCTTCGCCTTCGCGCCAGCCTCTTCCGAAGCCTCTTCGACTTCGGCTTCCGGCTTCGGCTTTACCGGCACGGCTTCCGGGATGCACTCCAGGATCAGCCCATCTGTGCCGTCTTCCTGCTTGCCGACCGTTACGTGAACAACGCCACCCTTGCGCAGCTTGCCAAAGAGAATCTCGTTGGCAAGCGGCTTCTTGATGTGCTCCTGGATGACCCGCGCCAGCGGACGCGCGCCCATGCGCTCGTCATAGCCCTTGTCCGCCAGCCAGGCGATCGCATCCGGCTGCAGGTCAAAGGTGACGTTGCGTTCGGAAAGCTGCGTCTCCAGCTGCATAACGAACTTCTGGACGACCTGGTGGATGACCTCCGTCGGCAGCGGCGCAAACGGGATCGTCGCGTCGAGCCGGTTGCGGAATTCCGGCGTGAACAGGCGGTTGAGTGCCTCTTCATCCTCGCCCGTGCGCTTGGACGACCCGAAGCCGATCGCGGCCTTGGCCATTTCCGAAGCGCCCGCATTGGTCGTCATGATCAGGATGACGTTGCGGAAGTCGATCTTTTTGCCGTTGTGGTCGGTCAGCGAACCGTGGTCCATGACCTGCAACAGGATGTTGAAGATGTCCGGATGCGCCTTCTCGATCTCGTCGAGCAGCACGACCGAATGGGGATGCTGGTCGACACTGTCGGTCAGCAGACCACCCTGGTCGAAGCCGACATAGCCGGGAGGTGCACCGAGCAGGCGCGAGACGGTGTGCCGCTCCATGTATTCCGACATGTCGAAGCGCAGCAGTTCCACGCCAAGCGACGATGCCAATTGCTTGGCGACTTCAGTCTTGCCGACGCCCGTCGGGCCGGAGAAGACATAGGCACCGATTGGCTTGTTCGGTTCGCGAAGGCCGGCACGGGCGAGCTTTATCGAGGTCGACAGGGCCTCGATCGCCTTGTCCTGGCCGTAGACGACCGAACGGAGCTCCTTCTCCAGGTTGGCGAGAACCATCTCGTCGTCCTTGGAAACCGTCTTCGGCGGGATTCGGGCCATGGTGGCGATCGTCGCCTCAATCTCCTTCTCGGTGATCAGCTTGCGCCGCTTCGAGGCGGGCAACAGCATCTGCGCCGCGCCGGTTTCGTCGATCACGTCGATCGCCTTGTCCGGCAGCTTACGGTCGGAGATGTAGCGCGCCGAGAGCTCGACCGCAGACTTGATCGCCTCGCTCGTGTACCGGAGCTTATGATACTCCTCGAAATAGGGCTTGAGCCCCTTCATGATCTCGATCGCATCATCGACAGACGGCTCGTTGACGTCGATCTTCTGGAAGCGCCGCACGAGAGCCCGGTCCTTCTCGAAGAACTGACGGTACTCCTTGTACGTCGTGGAGCCGATGCAGCGAATGGCGCCTGACGAGAGCGCAGGCTTCAGCAAATTGGAAGCGTCCATAGCGCCACCCGAGGTCGCGCCGGCTCCGATGACGGTATGGATCTCGTCGATGAAAAGCACTGCCCCCGGATACTCCTCGAGCTCCTTCACCACCTGCTTCAGGCGTTCCTCGAAGTCGCCTCGATAACGGGTGCCGGCAAGCAAGGTGCCCATGTCGAGCGAGAAGATCGTGGCATCCGCCAGCGCCTCGGGCACCTTGCCCTCGACAATACGCTTAGCGAGACCTTCGGCGATCGCCGTCTTTCCCACGCCCGGATCCCCGACATAGAGCGGGTTGTTCTTTGAACGGCGGCACAGGACCTGGATCGTCCGGTTCACCTCGGAATGACGGCCGATAAGTGGATCGATCCGACCGTTCTTGGCTTTTTCGTTCAGATTGACACAGTAAGCCTTCAAGGCCTCTGCAGGCTTTTTGCCCGGGCCGTCCTCCTGGTCCCGCATCGGCTTGGCATCGGCATCGCTCTCTTCCGCACCGCGCGGCGGGCGGGCAGTGGACGAACCGGGCCGCTTCCCGATCCCGTGAGAGATGTAGTTGACGGCGTCGTAGCGGGTCATTTCCTGCTCCTGCAGGAAAAAGGCCGCATGGCTTTCCCGTTCCGCAAAAATCGCGACGAGAACATTGGCTCCCGTAACCTCTTCGCGGCCCGACGACTGGACATGGATAACCGCGCGCTGGATCACGCGCTGGAAGCCGGAGGTCGGCTTCGAATCCTCATCGTAACCGGTAATGAGATTGGCAAGCTCATTATCGACGTAGTCCGTCACGGTTTTGCGCAACGCATCCAGGTTGACGCTACAAGCACCCATGACCGCGGCGGCATCGGCATCATCGATGAGAGCCAGCAGCAAATGCTCGAGCGTAGCATATTCGTGATGCCGCTCGTTCGCATAGGTCAGTGCCTGGTGTAGCGCCTTTTCAAGATTAGGCGAAAATGTTGGCACGTGGGTTCCTCACTTCTTTTCCATCACGCACTGGAGCGGGTGTTGGTGCTGCCGGGCAAAATCCATGACCTGACTGACCTTCGTCTCCGCCACTTCGTACGTGAAAATTCCACACTCCCCCACGCCGTGGTTGTGCACGTGGAGCATGATCCGCGTTGCCGCCTCAAGATCCTTCTGGAAGAACCGCTCCAGGATGTGAATGACGAACTCCATGGGAGTGTAGTCATCATTCAGCAGAAGCACGCGATACAGGTTCGGTTTCTTCGTCTTCGGCTTGGTGCGGGTTATGACGGACGTGCCGCGATTTGCGTTGTCTCCGTCGCCGTTCTTTTCGTCTTGCATCAAGATCGGCCGTGCGATCATTTCATTCATTCCCCAATTATCCGGGCCGGTCTTGGGTAACTCAGGTGCCGGACATCAGTTCGCTATTAACTTAGTGCATTCGGTGCTGATTTTAAGCCCCTCAGGTCGGGGCGCAATCACTATTCCGCGCAGCGGCGGCGTCGGCAGCAAAAAGATGCATAACTCGAATCAGCAAGACCGGCAGGAGAACCCGCCGGTCTTCGTTGAAGGCGCAGTTGTTTGCAGAACGTCAGGCCGCATCCGCGGCTACCACTGCCGTCGAGGACGGAATGGGCGCAAGCTTCCTGTCGTAGGGTTTGCAGGCGGCCTTCGCCAGATCGGCATAAAGGTCGCTCATCTTCGTCGCCTCACTCACAAGAGCGTCGTAGGAAGACTTCATGAAGCTCGTCTGCAACTGGTAGGCCTCATCGAGACTGCGCGCCGAAGTCAGCTGTTCCATGAAGGATGCGACGTCCTGGAAAGACCGGCGCGAGAACTCCGTCGCCTCCGCGGCGATGGATTGGTAGCCGTTCGCAACTTCCGCACAGCTGTTTAGCATTGCTTCCATCGCTTCTCTGCTTTTAAGGCTGGCATCATCGAAATTGAACATAGCAACGTCCCCTGTTCATTCGGATGTGCTTATAGAAGATGAGCGAGCCGCGAGAGTCAAGAACTATTGTGCGGCGCACAAACCCGCGCCGCAACGCCGCAACCTCAGAGGTCGACGTCGAGAATCGCCATCGAGAAGTTGTAGGAGCGGTCGCCGTCCTCGTCGTCAACGTAGACGACGCCGAGGAACTCCTCGCCCAGATAGACCTCAGCGGAATCATTCTTCCTCGGGCGCGCCTTGACCGTCATCTGCGGGTTGAACATCCGCTTGAAATAGCCGTCCAGCTTCTTGATTTCTTCTGGTTTCACTTCTTCTTCTCCGTCAGCGGTTCGGTTTCGGCGCTTGTGCCACGCCATTGCGACCAAAGTAAAGGCGAGGCTGCCCGTCCCGCCATTTTCATGCCGACGAGAGCCGCGTCTGCTTCAATAACGCTAGTGATCGGCGCCGAGCATCTGATCCATTAGCCGCGCAGGTTCAGAACATCCCGCTTCGCCGACCACCTTGGCAGGCACACCCGCGACCGTCGTTTTCGGCGGCACGGGCCTCAGCACGACGGAGCCTGCGGCGATACGGGAGCAGGAACCAATCTCGATATTGCCGAGGATCTTGGCGCCTGCGCCAATCAGGACGCCGTTGCCGATCTTCGGGTGACGGTCGGCGCCTTCTTTGCCCGTCCCGCCGAGCGTGACACCGTGCAGGATGGAGACGTTGTCGCCGATGACCGCCGTTTCGCCGACAACAAGGCCAGTCGCATGGTCAAGGAAGATGCCCTTTCCGATCCGGGCTGCCGGGTTGATGTCGGTCTGAAACACGCTCGAGGCACGGCTTTGGAGATAAAGCGCGAGGTCCCGTCTACCCCGGGCGAGCAGCCAATGCGCCAGCCGGTGGGTCTGGATGGCATGGAAGCCTTTGAAGTAGAGCACCGGTTCAAGAAACCGGAGGCAGGCCGGATCCCGATCATAGACGGCCTGGATATCGACCCGCAGGACCGTCCCCCAGTCCGGGCAGTCTTCCATCATCTCGAAAAATGTCTGACGAAGCAGCACCGCCTGCATGTCAGCATGATCCAATCGCTCGCATATCCGATGGATAACGCTCTCCTCGAGCGAACTGTGATTCAAGATGGTTGAATAAAGGAATGCCGCAAGCAGCCGATCGCTTTCGGCGGCTGCACGGGCTTCCTGCCGCATCGTATCCCAGATCGGATCAACGCTCGCTACCGGCTCTTGCGTTCGGATATCGGTTCTTGCGGCCATGGCCGTCTCCTCGGTTTCTCAGAGGCACTATATAAAGAACATTACAGGAAGACCAACGCCGGCAACATCGCATTTCGCTGATGTTTAGGTTCAAGGGTTGGGCAGCCACGCTCATGCCCCTTCAAGAAATTCCAAAACCGCCTTCTTGAACACCCTGTCGCCGACCGCGAGCATATGGTCACGACCTGGAATGTCGAGAGGCGTCGCATGCTGCATCACGGCTGCCAGTTCTTGCGGCGAACCCGCGATGTCGTCCTTCGTTCCAACGCCGATCAACGTCGGTGCTTCGATGCGGCCCATATCCTGCTTGGTCACGAGATCCCGCGAGCCGCGAATGCAGGCGGCAAGCGCCTCGCGATCGCTCTTCGTTTGTTCCGCGAAGGCGCGGAACATCCGGCCCCTTTCATGCGAGACATCCTCAAGCGATGGCGCGGTCAATGCGTCTGCTATCGGGTCCCATTCGCCAACCCCCTCGGTCATCCCGCTTCCAAGCCCACCGAGCACCAGCGAGCGCACGCGGTCAGGATGGTTCAGCGCGAGGAAGACGGAGATGCGCGCACCCATGGAATATCCCATCACATGAGCCTCGGGGATCCGCAGATGATCGAGGAGCGCCGCAGCATCCTCCGCCATCACCCATGGTCGATAGGCCTCGGGATCGCGCGGCTTATCGCTACTGCCATGACCGCGATTGTCTATGGCGATGACCCGATAGCCCGCGTCGCCAAGCGTCTTCAACCACCCGGGATGCACCCAATTGACCAGCGCACTGGAGGCAAATCCGTGGATCAGCAGCACGGGATCGCCCGTAGGATTTCCCTCGTCGAAATAGGAGAGTTGGAGGCCATCATGGGTGAAGGAGGAAAATGCGGGGGCATTGAGGTTCATGAGGTGCGGCTTTCTTCTCAGGCCTTGGGAGGGTCTGCGGGATGTAAACCGGAGGTGGCCTTGTTTCCATCTCCGCTGCGGCGGTTTTTCCACTACACATTCGCCCTCCGGGGCGATAATGTCCGGCGCAGAGAGAAACATTGGAGACAATCATGGCTGGGCACGGCATCCCGCACTTCCAGAACGACGGCGGCCATCGCATGATCCAGATCGGCGTGAGGGAATTCATGTGCACCGGCGCCTCCGTCCCTTACGACCACCCGCACATCTATATCGACATGGGCGATGACGTCGAAAAGGTCTGCTCCTACTGCTCCACCCTTTACCGCTACAATCCGGCGCTGAAGCCGGAGCAGACGGATCCTCCCGGCTGCGTCTTCCACGCCCAGGCTGCCTGACCCAGCGCTTCGCATCCACGATGCAAGCGCGCCCCATCGCCATCGTCGGAGCGGGGATTGCCGGACTGACAGCTGCCCTCGCGTTCGCGCGCAAGGGGGTTCGCTCCGAGATCTTCGAACAGGCCCCTGCTCTCACCGAAGTGGGGGCGGGCTTGCAGGTATCACCGAATGCTTCGCAGATCCTGGATGAACTCGGCGTTCTGGCTGCGCTTGAACCGTATTGGTGCGAGCCTTCTCGCATCAACCTCATTTCCGGGGGGAACCTGCGACCGATCAGCCATGTTCCGGCGGGACATGTCGCCCGTGAGCGTTGGGGCGCACCCTATGGGGTGCTACATCGCGGGACGCTTCAGGCAGCACTGCTGGAGGCTGTAAAGGCGCAACCGCTTTGCAGCTTGAAATTTGGCAGCCGCATGTCGGCAGACGACTTCGAGGGCGGTACGGCTGGTCGCTTCCGGCTGATCGTGGGCGCCGACGGCGTTTGGTCAGAACTTCGTCACCGCGTCCCAAAAGGACCGGAGCCGCGCTTCTCGGGCAACATAGCATGGCGCTTCACCATCTCTCGAGCTCATGCCCCGCCGTTTCTCTCTCGCGATGCCGTTTCCGCCTTCCTCGGCCCTTCGGCCCACCTCGTCTGCTACCCCCTAAATGAGGTCAACGGCTTCAATATTGTCGCCATAGCCTCCGGCGCGCCGTCCGGCCGAGCCTGGGAAACAAGTCCGACGGAGGTTCAGCGAGATATGCTGTTGACTCAGTTCAGCGGCTGGCATGAGCGGATCGTGGATCTTTTGCAAAGCGCACCGCCGCCTACTTTCTGGCCGCTCTATGAGATGCTGCCCGGGCGATGGCACAACGGCCGCGACACGGTGCTGATCGGAGACGCCGCGCACGCGATGATGCCCTTCGCGGCGCAAGGTGCAGCCATGGCGATCGAGGATGCCTTCCTCCTGGCGCATCACGTCTCGTCCGAGGAAGCAACGCCGCAATCGCTTGAAGCGTTCGAAACCGAACGTGGTCCCCGCATTGCGCGGACACGTGCTCGTGGCGCTTTTAACCGCTTCGCCTATCATGCCCGCGGGCCGGTTCGCCTTGGACGGGATCTGGTGCTCTCGCTACGTCCGCCGCAATCGCTTGCGGCGGATCTCGACTGGCTCTACGGCTACCGCAAAGACGATTGATCAGATGGCCGCAGCGGAGGCGAAGCCCGCTTCAAGGTCCTTCCGCAGATCTGCCACGTCCTCCAGCCCGATCTGCAGCCGGATGACCGGTCCGTCCGTCGGGGCCTTGCAGATCGTGCGGTCGGAGAGGCTAACAGGAACTGCGAGGCTCTCGTAGCCGCCCCAAGAGTAGCCCAGCCCAAACAGCGACAGCGTATCGAGAAAGGCGTGAGCTTTTGCCTTGAACTGCCGTTCGTCGTCCACCTTCAGAACAAAGGAGAAGACGCCGCTCGCTCCCTTGAAGTCGCGCTTCCAGATTTCGTGCCCGGGAAACGACGGCAGCGCCGGATGGAGAACGCGCGCGACATCATCCCGACTTTCGAGCCATTGGGCTATGTCGAGGGCGCTCCTCTGGTGGTGCTCCAGGCGAACCCCCATGGACCGTAGCCCGCGCAGGATCTGGTAAGCATCGTCGGGTGCGCCACAGATACCCATGGTGATGGCAGCATCATGCAGTTGCGGCCAGTACTTCGCATTGGCCGACACGGAGCCCATGACGATATCCGAGTGCCCCGACGGATATTTGGTGGTGGCATGGATCGAGACGTCGACGCCAAAATCGAGCGGGCGAAAGTAGAGGGGCGTTGCCCATGTATTGTCCATCGTCACCACGCAGCCATGCCGGTGCGCAGCGTCAGCAATGGCGCGAATATCCTGCATCTCCATGGTGTTGGAGCCTGGCGCTTCCGTATGAACAAGCTTTGTGTTCGGCTTGATCAGGCCATCGATACCCGAACCGATCTCAGGATCATAATATTCGATTTCGACGCCGAGCCGGCTTAGCATCGTGTTACAGAACTGTCGGCACGGCGCGTATACCGAATCCACGATCAAGGCATGATCGCCCGCCGAGAGGAATGCAAGAAAGGGTACGGAAATCGCTGCAAGTCCTGAGGGGACGAGAATGGTGCCGGCCGAACCCTCCAGATCGTCCAGCGCCTCGCACAGCGCGTCTGTGGTTGGCGTGCCGCGTGTTCCGTACGTGTACTTCTGGTCGCGCTTCTCCATCGTCCGGCAGTCCGGAAAAAGCACAGTCGAGGCATGCACGACGGGCGGATTGACGAAACCGTGATAAGCGTGCGGATCGTGCCCAATGTGCGCAAGCCGCGTATTTACGCCGGCGTCGGCGGAAGGGAATGCCTTGTTGTTCATCTGCGGGAGGGCTCTCATTTTCGGAAGGAAGGGATGTTGCTACCTCCCCTGGCCCCGGTCAACCCTTTGAACCGACAGATCATCTCGCCGACCCTGATGCCCGAGCATCTGCACTGCCGACGAAACTCGCAATCACTCGCCTAAAATATAGGACATTGCCGGACTGGCGCGCAAATAAATCATGCTGGACTCTTTTCGGACACATTCTGGCAGGCGCAGGCTTGACCATGGCGCCGTTTGCGACTGTGATAGCGCTTCCCGCGCCGGGAGGTCAGCGGGACGTTGCGCTGTTCGACCTGAACAGCAGGCGACGAAACGAAAAAACACAAAGATAAAGGTTGGGAAAATGAAAAAGACGCTTCTGTCAGCCACGATTGGCGCAGCAGTCCTCGGCTTGGGCTCCGCTGCCTCGGCTGCCACTCTCGATGACGTCAAGGCGAAAGGTTTCGTTCAATGCGTGGTCAACACCGGCCTTGCAGGTTTCTCTGCTCCGGACGCCTCCGGTAACTGGACCGGTTTCGACGTTGATTACTGCCGCGCTATCGCCGCTGCCATCTTCAACGACCCGTCCAAGGTTAAGTTCACCCCCACGACGGCACAAACGCGCTTTACGGCTCTGCAGTCGGGTGAAGGCGACGTGATGTTCCGCAACACGACGTGGACCATTAACCGTGACACGGCTCTCGGCCTCAATTTCCGTACCGTCAACTACTACGACGGCCAGGGCTTCATGGTCCCGAAGTCGCTGGATGTGAGTTCTGCTCTGGAACTGTCCGGTGCTGCCGTCTGCGTTCAGTCTGGCACGACAACCGAGCTCAACCTCGCAGACTACTTCAAGGCAAATAACCTCGAATACAATCCCGTCGTCTTTGAGAAGCTTCCGGAAGTGAATGCCGCCTACCAGGAAGGCCGCTGCGACGTCTATACGACGGACCAGTCCGGCCTCTACTCGATCCGCCTGTCGCTCTCCAATCCCGATGAGCATATCGTTCTGCCGGAGATCATCTCCAAGGAGCCGCTCGGCCCGGCCGTCCGCCAGGGTGATGACCAGTGGTTCGATATCGTCTCCTGGACGCACTTTGCGTTGGTGCAGGCTGAGGAATTCGGCATCACTCAGGCGAATGTCGATGAGATGAAGAACTCGGAAAACCCGGAAATCCGTCGCCTTCTCGGCGCTGAGGCTGACTCCAAGATCGGTACCGACCTCGGTCTGGACAACGAGTGGGCTTACAACATCATCAAGCACGTCGGTAACTACGGTGAAGTTTTCGAGCGCAACATCGGCATGAGCACGCCTTTGAAGATCGAACGCGGCCTCAATGCACTGTGGACGAAAGGTGGCCTGCAGTACGCTATCCCGGTTCGCTGATATAAGCCGAACATCTTGAATCCGGATGAGGCGGCTCCGCCTCATCCTTTACTGCATAAAAGAAAAGAAGACCGAAAAGGTCACAAGGGGAAAAGGCCGGCATGACCGATCACGCTGAAGCCGCGCCGCCCGACGGGCGATCGCTGGCATCCTATATCTACAACCCGAAGTTCCGGGGCCTGTTCTTTCAGGTCCTCACTCTGGCCATCACACTGTTCGTGGGATGGTGGATATTCGAAAACACCACCGAAAACCTTGCACGCTCCAATACGGCCTCCGGCTACCAGTTCTTGAATGGGCGGGCCGGCTTCGACATCGGTCAGTCGCTGATTCCCTATACGAGCGACTCTACCTACGGACGGGCCATATTTGTCGGCTTTCTCAACACGCTGCTCGTCGCCTCTGTCGGGATTGTTACTGCCACGGTCATTGGCTTCATCATCGGCCTCGGTCGACTCTCACGAAATTGGCTTATTGCCAAGCTTTGCACCGTCTACGTGGAAGTGTTTCGCAACATCCCCGTCCTGCTGGTCATATTCTTCTTCTACAAGGGCGTACTCGGAGCCTTGCCGCAGGTGCGCGACTCGCTGGAACTTCCGTTCAGCATGTTCCTGAACAATCGAGGACTTGCATTTCCGAAGCCGGTATGGGGTGACGGTGCGATCCTTGTTCCGATCGCGCTGCTGCTTGCTGTTATCGCCGCGCTTGCGGTAGCCCAATGGGCAAAAGCACGACAGGCCGCAACAGGGCGGCAGTTCCGTACCGCCAGAACGGCTTTCGCCCTGCTCATCGGTCTTCCCATCCTCGGTTTTCTGATCGCGGGCATGCCGCTGACATTCGATTATCCCGTCGCAGGTCGTTTCAATCTGACCGGCGGATCGGTGGTAGCACCCGAGTTTGTCGCGCTCTACCTCGCTCTCTCCTTCTACACGGCATCCTTCATCGCGGAAACGATCAGGGCCGGCATCAAAGGCGTGCCGAAAGGCCAAACCGAAGCTGCATCGGCACTCGGACTTCAGCCCTCCAACACGACGCGTCTTGTTGTGGTTCCGCAGGCGCTGCGCATCATCATCCCGCCCTTGACCAGTCAGTATCTCAACCTGACAAAAAACTCCTCCCTCGGCATCGCCATCGGCTTTCCAGAACTCGTGGCGACAGGCGGCACAACGATGAACCAGACCGGACAGGCAATTGAGGTCGTCTCGATCTGGCTGGCCGTGTACCTGAGCATAAGCATTGCCACGTCGCTGTTCATGAACTGGTTCAATGCCAAGATGGCCCTGGTAGAGAGATGAGCTCATGACTTCGATTACAACGGGCTTTGTGCGAACTGATCTCCTGCCGCCACAGCCGGCGCCGCGCGAGAATGCGAGCATCCTCGGCTGGGTCCGCGCCAACCTCCTCGCAACACCCAAAGATGCGCTTTTGACGGTTCTGGCAGTTGCCCTACTGCTTTGGACCGTGCCGGGCATGTTGAACTGGCTGTTCTTTGATGCGGT
>DASYHX010000613.1:0-3696 GCA_035998065.1 Pseudorhizobium sp. | reverse complement strand
GCCGGACTGCTTGGCAAATCCGAACACCTGGCTAAGCCCGAGGCCGGTGCCATGTCCGACATCCTTGGTGGTGAAAAACGGCTCGAAGATCCGTGAAATATCGGCCTTTGATATGCCCGCGCCCGTATCCCTGACGACGACCGCGATAAATTTGCCCTGGACTGCGGCATGGCCTCGTGTCGCGGGAATGCCGTCACGCTCCTCGACAACAATCTGCAACCGTCCTTCACCGCCCATCGCATCACGAGCATTAACGGCCATGTTGAGCATGGCGGTGTCGAACTGAACGGGATCTGCCTCTACCACACATGGCTGGCACCGGATGTCCAGTTCGAGCGTCACGCGTGAACCTGATACGCTGCGAAGCATTTCCTCGTCCCTGCGAAGGCGCTCGGCGATATCGAAGGCTTCGGCCTGCAAAGGTTGGCGCCGGGCAAATGCGAGCAGCTGATTGGTCAGCTTTGCCGCGCGCTGCGCCGTTTCGGCGATCGCGTTTACATAACGCTCGCGCTTGTCCTCTGCAAGGTCGGGGCGCTTCAGGAGGTCGATGCTGCCTAGAATGACCGTGAGGAGATTATTGAAGTCATGAGCCACGCCGCCCGTCAACTGGCCGATAGCTTCCATCTTCTGGCTCTGGCGCAATGTCTCTTCGATGCGCTCGCGCTCTGCAATTTCGGCTTGCAGGCTCCGCAGGGACTCTGCCAGCGCCTCACCCTGGTCCGTCACCGCATGTTCAAGCGAGAGGTTGAGCTTTTCGAGCGTCGCGCGCGCCTGAGCCTCGTTCTCGACGTCGATGCATGTTGCAATCCAGCGAAGAATACGGCCGTCATCGTCGGTCTGCGGCAGTCCGCGACAGGAAAAGCATCGGTAGGTGCCATCCTGCGCTGCCACGGAGAAGGTTTGGTTGAACGCCGCGCCTGAGCTGATAGATTCCGCCCACGCCGCCTTAGCCCTGTCGCGATGATCTGGGTGTATCGCGTCCAGCCAACGATTGCCGAGCAAATCCTCGTCTCCACGGCCGGTATATTCGCGATAGCGCTCGTTGATCTGCACGATATGTCCGTCCGTGTCCGCCTGGAACACAAAGCCCGGCAGCGCATCGGTAAGAGTGGCAAGACTGCGCTCTGCTTCGCGCTCACGGGTGCGATCACGGACGATCTTCACAAACCCCGGTTTGCCCTGAAGCGGCATCATGAGACCCGAGCCCCAGAATCTCGACCCATCGATGCGCATGTGGAAACGCTCGTCAAGCGCGCGCCCCTCCTGCGCCACACGGCTCATTTCATCTTCCGGCGCTCCTGCAGCCTGATCTTCAGGGGTGAAGAAAATCCGTCCATGTTGACCGATCGCTTCTTCAGGCGACCACCCCAACAGGTTCACCGCGCCGGGGTTCCAGCTGGTTACGCGCCCATCCGCAGCGAGGGTGATGATGGCGAAATCTGTCGAGCTTTCGACAATGCATTGGGCAAGAGACCGGTCGATCATCGTTCTGGTTGTTTCACTCGGGTTGAAGCTGATGCAGACTGCGCCGCGAGCGTTCGGAGGCCCGCACGAACCACTTCGCTAGCGTTGGAATAAAGTCCGGATGCAACCTGATCCGAGATGAACCGGTCCAGCTCGCGGCTGAGCGAGATCGTGCGTACCTGGCGACCTGACATGCATACCCCCGGCATTGTATGACAATGCAATACACATAAAATTGCTGTGGGTTCCTCCGAAGCCGTCAATCACAAGTAAGAAGCCGATCGGGCGTGACGCTGCGGTCATCTATTTATCGCCATCGTCCTTGAAATCCTTCTCAAGCGTTGTGCGGATCTCGGCGATGTGGGTGTCCTCACAAGGACGCGGAGTTAGCATGGTTTGCTCGATGAGAGCCGGAATCAGCGGTAACAGCTCGCGTGCCAGAAAGCCTACCTCGCCGATTGTCTTAGCTAGGACGTTGCCGGCCTTTCCATGGATCCAGGCGCCCCAGGCGGCAGCCTGAAATGCAGTCGCACCTCGAGAAGCAAGACCTCCTATGAGGCCAGCCAGTACATCGCCGGAGCCTCCCGTCCCAAGCCCGACGCAGCCCCCCTCATAAAGAAGACATTGACCATCAGGTTTGGCCAGATAGCTGATTTCTCCCTTGAGGAGGATGACCGCGCTCCATCGCGCCGCCATTTCGGCGGCTATCGCCGCTGGATTCGCCTCGACCTCTTCGAATGGCAGGCCGCTCAGCGCCGCCATCTCTCCATGGTGAGGCGTGAAAATCGGATCCTTGCTTACTCGCCACCGTGATCGGTCGAAGTCACGCAGTGAAACCAGAGCCGCAGCGTCGAGAATGAGACTGCCAGGAAAATCGAGGCTATCGAGGAGCTTGGCGACAAATGCCCGCGCACTTTGGCCCGTGCTCATGCCTGGTCCCAAAACGAGCGTATCGCAGGCCGTGATTCGATCCTTCAGTATTTCCGCTGCCGCAGGGGCGATTTCTCCATCCTCGTCGGCAGGCAGGGCAATCATGGCAGCCTCCGGGACAAGGACGCCCAACGACAGGGCCGAAGATCGCACGGTCGCCATCTGCAGCTTTCCAGCACCTGCGCGTAGCGCGGCTTCACCGGTAAGGCGAAGCGCACCGGGTACAAATTCGGCACCTCCAACCACCAGGACGCGGCCGCGACTGTTCTTGTCGGCGCCTTGCGCGATCGCCGGCAGCGGATGTCGCTTCAGCCACGCCTGGTCGAGTTGGTGGCAACTCATCCGCGTGCACCGGCTATGGCATCGGGCGCGCGGGTCACGGGCGTGTCGTCCTGCTCGACCGGGGCGGTCACATTGTATCGACCAAGCAATAGCCCTCCACCCTTGGCCTTGTCCGCGTCGAACGTATATTCAGTGATGGCGCAGTTAGCGACATCGCCTTCACGATCGACTTCCAATATCTCGGCCTCGGTCATGCCTTCGATGATGTATCGCAAGCACAGCACCACCACTTGATGGGTGAAGATCATCACATGCCGGTCCGCATGATGAAGCGCGATCGTATCCATGACGGAGCGCAGTCGCAGAATGACATCGCACCAGCTTTCGCCCCCAGGAGGGCGATGATAGAATTTGCCTAGCAGCCTGCGAAATTCTGCTTGCTGCGGCTCGATGCTGCTTATCCCCGTAGATGTCAGCCCATCCAGGATGCCGAATTCCTTTTCCCGCAGCCTCTCGTCAAAGCAGATGGGCACTTCCCCTGCGCAACCTCCGGCCTGACGGAACAAATCGGCAGTCTCGCAGGCGCGCCGATAGGGAGATGCAAGGAGAACATCTGGACGCTCATGCGGTGCCTCGCCGGCATACCAACGTCCAAGCGCTCCGGCCTGGTCGCGACCCAGGTCGCTCAGGGGCACGTCAGCATCTCGCTCGGACAAATCTATGCGATCGACATTGGCCTGCATGGCTGCATCCCGCGCGACATTGCCTGCGCTCTGGCCATGCCGAACTATGGTCAGTTTCCTTGGCCAATGCATTTGCTTCACCGCTTTTCTCCTTTTTGAAAGAAATGGATGGGCCAGCCAAATGATCCCCTTTTGCTGTCCGTCGTCAGAACATTCGGCACAACTCGCGGCGTAGATTAGCGGAGTGCGGACCTCGTCAGGGGGTTGATGTTAGGCGGCGAACTTGCGGTGCTGCAAGCGCCGATGTTCGATGGTCTGTCGCTTGATCCTTTCGCGC
>DASYHX010000610.1:0-7221 GCA_035998065.1 Pseudorhizobium sp. | reverse complement strand
CCCGAAGGTTTTTCTTTTCGACGAGCCCCTGTCAAATCTGGACGCCGCCTTGCGCGTCGCTACGCGCATCGAGATTGCCAAGCTGAAGGAGTCGATGCCGGATACCACGATGATCTACGTGACCCACGACCAGGTGGAGGCGATGACCCTTGCGGACCGGATCGTCGTACTCTCCGCGGGCCGGATCGAACAGGTGGGACCGCCGCTCGCACTCTACGAGCGGCCGCAGAACCTGTTTGTGGCGCGCTTCATCGGATCTCCCGCGATGAACATCATTCCGTCGCGGATAACGCAGACAGGAGACACAACGACCGTCACGCTGCCCGACGGCAAGGCGGTGAAACTGCCTGTAGCGACCCATGCGCCCGAGATGGGCAAAGCAGCGAGCTTCGGGGTGCGACCCGAGGACCTTTCCGTTGTCGAAGGCGATGACTTCCTGTTCGAAGGCAAGGTTGCCATCGTGGAAGCGCTTGGTGAGGTCACCTTACTATACCTCGAGCCGATCGGTGACCATGAGCCGATCATCGCCAAGATGCCCGGGATCTTCGCTGCCAGAAAAGGAGATACGATCCGCTTGGATGCGGCGCAGGACAAACTTCATCTGTTCGATGCTGACGGCAGGACCTACCGAATATAGAGAATGCCGACGTCATTCCCGTACGGCGTCATCTTTGTCCGAAAACCCTTCGTTAAGCTTGAACGGTTAGCGTTCTTTTGCTTGAGAAGGAGAAACGTCGTGGGCATCCACAGCGGCGGCAAGAACCACTTTCTGAACAAGGAACAGTCATTCATGTACGACCGCGAGCCGCGGTTCCGCATGGAAGACACGATGAATGCCGCTCGCATCGAATACACCGAAAAGGGCGTGATGAACATGGCCTCGCGGCGCTGCGACGTGCTGCGAATCTCGATGAGCGGAGCAGTGCTCGGCTTACTCACCCAATACAAGCTGCCGGAGCAGTTCTACCTCGATATTCCCGATGCGCGGATCACAAAGGTAGGATGCCTGCTGATGAAGACTTACTCCAACAACACGATCGAGGTGCGCTTCCTCAAGCTTCTGACGCAGAAGGAGCTGGATAGGATCTTTGTCTTCAGCACCCACCCCGCGCATCGCGACAGGGTTCTGGATATTCGCTCCTGGTAGACGAATAACCGTATCAGGCAAAACGGCGGCTTGCGTCGCGCTCGCCCTGTTCAGGCAAAGACGCTGGCTCCCAGGTCGGCTGGACCGGCGTTGCGTCGGAAGACCGAGAACAACTCTCGGCCCATCCCGAACTCATTGCCTCCCAGTTCCGCCTTCGCAGGTTCGCGAGCCGCGAACTCTTCGGCATCGACCAGCACCTCCAGCGTTCCCTGTGTCGCATCCAAGCGGATAATGTCGCCATCGAGGATGCGGGCGATGGATCCACCATCGGACGCCTCGGGTGTTACATGAATGGCTGCGGGCACCTTGCCGGATGCGCCGGACATGCGACCATCCGTAAGGAGCGCGACCTTGTAGCTGCGGTCCTGTAGGACTCCGAGTGGTGGCGTCAGTCGATGCAGTTCTGGCATTCCGTTCGCTTTTGGTCCTTGGAAGCGGACGACGGCGACAAAATCTCTATTGAGTTCGCCCCGCTTGAAGGCGTCCTGTAGTTCCTGCTGGTCATTGAACACGAGGGCCGGGGCTTCAACGACATGCCGCTCCGCCTTGACGGCGGAAATCTTGATCACGGCCTTCCCGATGTTGCCTGTTAGCATCTTCAAGCCGCCGTTCGACTGGAAGGGCTCCTCGATCCTTGCGAGAACCTTCGGGTCGCCACTCTCTTCCGGCACCGGATCCCGAACCACGACGCCATCCATGCCGAGCTTCGCTTCGACCGTATAGGCGTCAAGGCCGTGACCGGCAACAGTCCGGACGTCGTCGTGCAATAGCCCACCCTTCAACAACTGCTTGATCAGGAAACCCATGCCGCCGGCGGCATGAAAATGGTTCACGTCTGCAAGTCCGTTCGGATAAACCCGGGCGATCAGCGGTACGATATCCGAGAGTTCGGATATGTCTTGCCAGGTCAGCTGAATGCCTGCCGCACGGGCCATGGCGACCAGATGCAGCGTATGGTTGGTCGACCCGCCTGTTGCATGCAGGCCGACGACGCCATTGACGATCGAGCGCTCGTCGATCATCTCACCTGCCGGTGTGAATTCGTTCCCCAAGGCCGTGATCGCGAGAGCGCGTTTTGCCGCTTCCTTCGTCAGTGCATCCCGCAGCGGGGTGCCCGGATTGACGAAGGAGGCCCCGGGCAGGTGGAATCCCATGATCTCCATCAGCATCTGGTTGGAATTTGCGGTGCCGTAGAAGGTACAGGTTCCTGGGCCGTGATAGGACTTGGATTCAGCCTCCAGCAGTTCATCGCGGCCAACCTTCCCTTCGGCATAGAGCTGGCGGATGCGTGACTTCTCGTCGTTCGGCAAGCCGGACGTCATGGGGCCTGCCGGGATGAACACGGACGGTAGATGGCCGAAGGAGAGGGCGGCAATGACTAAGCCTGGGACAATTTTGTCGCAAATTCCCAGAAAGACGGCAGCATCGAACATGTTGTGCGACAGCCCGATGCCCGCTGCCATCGCGATAGCATCCCGGGAAAAGAGCGAAAGCTCCATCCCTGGTTGGCCCTGGGTCACGCCGTCACACATCGCCGGCACTCCACCGGCTACTTGCGCAACACCGCCGACTTCCCGCGCCGCCTCGCGGATGATCGGCGGGAAGGTTTCGTAGGGCTGATGTGCCGAGAGCATGTCGTTATATGCGGTGATGATTCCTAAGTTGGGAACCACGTCACCAGCGAGATCACTCTTGTCCCTGGGAGAGCAGGCGGCAAAGCCATGGGCGAGGTTACCGCAAGAAAGGACTGCACGATGCGGCCCCCGCGAGGCTGCAGCCCGTACTCGCTCGAGATAGGCCTCGCGGTGGGGCTTGGAGCGCTCCACGATACGTGCTGTGATTGCCTCTATGCTGGAATGAGCAGCCATGGCCATATCCTTTGTTCAGGAGCATGTCGCTTTGACGTGGCAGACGCCCCGCCGGGTGCTCCGCAAGATTTGCTTCAGGTCTTCACGGGGCCCAGTAGATACCGACCGGTGAAGCGGCACGGTTGAGTACGGCGCGTATAGGCATCTCGTTTTCGTCAGTGCCGGACTGCGCCTTCTTCAGAACGTCCTTCTTTGCCTCACCCTCGATGTGGAGCACAAGCAGGTCTGCGTCGCTCAGGCTCGAGAAGGAGAAGGTGAGGCGCGGTTCATCGGCCCCAGGTGCTTCCATCGAGATGACACAGCGCGGCGCGGACGAATCGAGCGCTTCCGCGAGATGAGTGCCGCCCGGGAAAAATGATGCCGTATGTCCGTCGCCCCCCATCCCCAGGATGACGACGTCGAACGGTTTTGAAATGTCTCCGGTTTCCTGCGTCGCAAGCGCTGCGGCCTGCTCGACATCGGGGCAGTCATGGAAGAGAGGGATGAAGCGGGCAGCCCGTGCTTGATGTTGCAGGAGGTTGTCACGAACGAGGGAATGATTTGACCGCGGATCGTTGATCGGCACGAAACGCTCGTCCACCAAGGTCACGTTGACTTTGTTCCAGGCGATATCGCGGGTGGACAGGGCCTGGAAGAACTTCTTCGGCGTCGACCCTCCAGACACTGCAATGCTGGCCCCGCCGTTTACCTCGATGGCCGCAGCTAGCCGATGTGACACCTGGTCTGCCAGCTTCTCCGCCAGCGTGGACGCATCCGCAAATTCGTGCATTGAGAGTTCAACCATGTCACGATTCATGCCACGTCCGCCCGTCGCGTTCGATCAGTGCTATAGCCTGACTCGGACCCCAGGTTCCTGCTGTGTAGCCTTGAACAGCCTGGCCGGTTGCTTCCCAGCCGGAAAGAATGGGGTCGATCCACTGCCAAGCGGCCTCGACCTCGTCGCGGCGCATGAAAAGGGTCTGATTGGAGCGGATGGTATCCATCAAAAGGCGCTCATAGGCGTCGGGATGGCGCACTGAAAACGCTTCAGCAAAGCTCATGTCGAGCGAGACACACCGCAACCGCATGCCGCCTGGACCGGGGTCCTTGATCATCAGAGACTGCTTCACGCCCTCGTCGGGCTGCAGGCGAATGATCAACTGGTTTGCGTTGACGCGGCCGGCAGCGCTGTCGAAGATGCTGTGAGGGATCGGCTTGAAGGTGATGACGATCTCCGACACGCGATCGGCAAGCCGCTTACCGGTGCGGATGTAGAAGGGCACGCCCGCCCACCGCCAGTTGCCGATTTCGGCCTTGATCGCGACGAAGGTCTCCGTATTGGAGACGCCGCCTTCCAACTCTTCAAGATAGCCTTTGACCGGGCCGCCTGAGGATGCGCCGGCACGGTACTGCCCCCGAACGGTCAACTGCTCGACATTGGCTTCCGTAATCGGCTTCAATGCGCGAAGCACCTTGAGCTTCTCGTCGCGCACGGCTTCGGCGTTCAACGAGGAGGGGACTTCCATCGCAACGAGACAGAGCAACTGGAGTATGTGATTTTGCACCATGTCGCGTAGCGCGCCAGCAGTGTCATAGTATCCCGCTCTACCCTCTAGACCGACCGATTCGGCGACTGTGATCTGCACATGGTCGATATGCTCAGCGTTCCAAAGCGGCTCGTAGAGTGCATTGGCGAAGCGCAGCGCCATCAGGTTCTGCACCGTCTCCTTTCCGAGATAGTGGTCGATGCGGAAGATCTGGTCTTCGGGAAAGACCCTGCCGATCGTGTCGTTCAACTGCAAAGCCGATGCGAGGTCTCGCCCGATCGGCTTTTCGACGACGATGCGTGTCTGTTCGGTAATGAGCTTGTGGTCGCGGATCTTTTCGGAGATGGCGCCAAAGATCGAGGGAGCGACCGCCAGGTAGAAGGCACGAACGCTCTGCTTGCGCTCGTCCAGCAGCGTTTTCAGTTCATCCCATCCCTGATCCGACTTGGCATCGACCGCCACATAGAAGAGCCGCTTGCAGAATGTCTCGACCTCATCTTCCTTGTACTCACCGTGCTTGAGGTGCTTCTTCAACGCCTCGCGGGCAAAGTTGCGATAGTCGTCGTTCGAAAGCGGGCTTCGTGAAGCGCCGATGATCCGCGTCGGTTCAAGGAATTGACCCTCGATCTGACGGTGATAGAGCGCAGGAAGAAGCTTTCGTTCTGCAAGATCGCCCGAGCCGCCGAAGACGACGCAATCAAAGGGATCGACCGGTATTATCTGGCTGCTCATGGGGCTACTCATTCCAATCGGCATTCACCGCTCTAGTAATCTAATCGATTTAATTTTTCTACCCCTCAGGACCGTTTTTGCCGGGGCTAAAGCCTGTCCCGAAGTGCAAACCAGGTCAGGGCGAGAAACAGCAGCGGGTTTCGCAAGCGTTGCCCACCGGGGAAGCGCGGAACGTCCAGTGCCTCGAGGAGGTCCAGCCCATTGGGCGTGCCGGAAATCCGATCGGCATACATTTTCCCACAGAAGTTGGACAACATCACACCGTGTCCGGAATACCCGCCAATCGAGGTCACGCCGGGCAAGACCTCGCGCACGAAAGGCTGTCGAGGTAGCGTGATCCCAACATTGCCGCCCCAGGCGTGGGTAATTTGGATGTCCTTCAGCACCGGGTAGGTCTCGACGATCTGCTTTCGGATGTAGTCGGCAGTATCAGCGGGGTTTTTGGAGGAGTAGACTTCGCGGCCACCGAACAGCAATCGGTTGTCCTTCGACTTACGGAAATAGCGCACAACGAACCGCGAGTCCGCGACAGCTTCTCCACCCGGCAGCACATCGGGATGATCGTCCAGGGGCTCCGTCGCCGCAATAAAAGAACCGATCGGCATGACATGAGCCGCCGTTACCGACTCCAGATCTTCAACGTAGCCGTTGGTCGCGAGCAAAACGCGATCAGCCGTGATCGTACCTGTTGCAGTGACGAGCTCTATCCCGGTGCCCTGACGCTGCACGCGCTCGACCTTTGTCATCTCATACAGTTGCGCGCCTGCGGAACCGGCTGCACGAGCCAGTCCTACGAGAAGCTTCAACGGATTGATGTGGCCGGTACCGGCGTCACGTACGCCGCAGTAATAGCGGGTTGAGCCGAGTCTCTCCGCAGTCTCCGCCCTGTCCATGAAGGAGAGGTGGGGATAGTCGTAGCGGTCGGCCGCGATTTCGGCGTTGGCTCTGTAATCCCGTTCCAGGCCTCGTTTGTGGGCCACGTTCATCTGGCCCGGCATGTAGTCCATGTCTATGCCGTGCTCGTCCGCGAACGTGAGGAGAAAGCGTTTGGCCTGTTCCGACATGTCGAACAGCGCCTTGGAGCGCTCGAAGCCGATCTGCCTTTCAAGTTCCTCCGGCCAAGCCCGCTGCCCAGTACCGAACTGCCCGCCGTTGCGGCCCGAAGCACCGTCGCCCAACCGGTGAGCTTCAAGCAAGGCTACAGAGGTGCCACGTATGGCTAGATGGTAGGCCGCCTGCAGCCCCGTGAAGCCGCCGCCGACGATTGCAACATCCACAGCCTTGGACTCACTGAGCGTCGGATAGGTGGGGCGATCCGTCAGTTCTTCCTGATACCACGAAATACCCGGAGCGATGGGGCTCTGCCACGGCGTCATGTCGCCCTCCTCAGACGTTGAGCAGCAGGAATTCACGTTCCCAGGGGCTGATCACCTGCATGAAGGTTTCGAACTCGCCGCGTTTCACGCCTGCATAAAGACCGATGAACTCCTTGCCGAAGACCTCTGCCAGTGCCGGCTCCGCCTCCAGCTCCGAAACCGCCTCGAGCAGGCCTCTCGGCAGGTCGATCGTGCCTTCATTGGCGGTATGTTCCGTCGGCGGCTCCGGCTCCAGTCCCTTGGTGATGCCCAGCAGGCCGCAGCCGAGGGAGGCGGCAAGAGCGAGATAGGGATTGGCGTCCGAGCTCGGTAGCCGGTTTTCTACACGACGCGCCGCCGCGTCCGAGACGGGAACCCGAAAGGCGGTCGTACGGTTGTCGTAGCCCCAGGCATTGTTCACGGGAGCCGCCATGTCGGGCGTCAGACGGCGATAGGAATTGACGTAAGGGGCCATCATCACGAGTGCCTTCGGCACGTAATTTTGCATCCCGCCGATGAAGTGAAAGAACTCTTGAGACGGGCTCCCATCCTCATTTGAGAAGATGTTGCGCCCGGTCTCCACGTCAATTACG
>DASYHX010000603.1:0-21512 GCA_035998065.1 Pseudorhizobium sp. | reverse complement strand
GCTCGGCTGAGGCAGCAGCTGCGGCTGTGCGGTGGGAATGTTCGGCAGCGCGACGACCTCATCGCATCCATTCTGCTGCATGGCGGAGAGGATCGCGTTGCGTTCGCCGTTCGGGCGGACGATGGAGAGCGAGGCGGCTCGCCGAGAACGAATGGCATCGCGGTCTGCCTCCGCCTGGCGCAGCGCCTGGGTGATCTCGCTGCAGACATCGCCTGAGCGACCAAACGAGACGATGCTTCCGGCGTCGCAGCCGGCGCGGCGCCTCTCAGATCGCAGGAAGCGGATCTCGTCTTCCTGGTTGCGCAGCGCCTCGGCATGACGGCGCACCTCGGCGGTGCTGCCAATCACTTCCGGGATCGCGACAAGGCGCCGGTTGAGTGACTGGCAGAGCATCGACTGGTCCGCCGGCGCCGGGCTCTGCAGCAGCAGGAGCATGGTGACGGCAGAAAGGCTCTTCTTCATGATCGTCTCCGGGCGTCTCTTGTCCCGACATCATCGGGTCCGCCGGTTGAGATTATCATAGTCGCTAGCTGCTCAGGCGTTTGATGCCTCGACGACCGCGAGTGCCGCCATGTTGACCACGCCACGCGAAGTCACCGAGGGCGACAGGACGTGTGCCGGAAGCGCCGTGCCGAGCAGGATTGGTCCGACATGCAGCGCGTCCATCATGTTGCGGACGATGCCGAGCGAGATGTTGGCGGCGTCAAGGCTCGGGAAGACGAGAAGGTTTGCTTCACCGGTCAGCGTACTGTTCGGCATCGCCCGCTTGCGCAGCGGCTCGGACAGGGCCGAACCGGCCTGCATCTCGCCATCGACCTCAAGCTCCGGGGCACGCTGGCGTACCAGCGAGAGCGCATCCCGCATCTTCTGTGCACTTCCGGAATTGCGCGAACCGAAGTTGGAATGGCTGACTAAGGCAGCCTTGGGCACGATGCCGAAACGCTGGATCGCTTCAGCGGCCAGGATCGTCATCTCGGCGATTTCCGCGGCTGTGGGGTCGTGAGTGACGAAGGTGTCGGTGAAGAAGATCGCACCGCGCTGCGAGATCAGCAGGCTCATGCCGGAGAAGGCGCAGACGCCTTCGCGCTTGCCGATGATCTGGTTGACGTCGCGCAGATGCCGGTCATAGCGTCCCTCGACGCCGCAGATCAGCGCGTCGGCCTCGCCGCGCTTGACTGATAGCGCACCGATGACGGTGGTGTTGGTGCGCACGATCGTACGGGCAGCCTCTGGATTGACGCCGGCACGACCCACGAGTGCAAAGTAGTCGTCCACATAGTCGCGGTAGCGCGGGTCATCCTCGGGATTCACCACCTCGAAGTCGACGTTCGGGCGAATGCGGATACCGAAACGCTTCAGGCGCGCCTCGATGACGCTCGGACGGCCGATCAGGATCGGACGGGCGGTCTTTTCCTCCAGCAGGACCTGAGCTGCGCGAAGAACGCGCTCATCCTCGCCCTCGGCAAAGATGACGCGATTCTTCTCCGCCTTCTTCGCCGAATTAAAGATGGGCTTCATTACGAAGCCCGATCGCCAGACGAAGCGGTTGAGCTCGTCCAGATAGGCATCAAAATCCTGGATGGGGCGCCCGGCAACACCGGTATCGGCGGCCGCGCGGGCGACGGCGGGCGCAATGCGCAGGATCAGCCGTGGGTCGAAAGGCGAGGGGATCAGGTAGTCCGGCCCGAAGATCGGCGTCTCGCCGGAATAGGCGCGGGCAGCGACGTCGGAGACTTCCTCACGGGCGAGTGCCGCGATGGCGCGCACGGCCGCCATCTTCATCTCTTCGTTGATCGTGCGTGCGCCGCAGTCCAATGCGCCCCTGAAAATATAGGGGAAACAGAGCACGTTGTTGACCTGATTGGGGAAGTCGGAGCGACCGGTGCAGATCATCGCATCAGAGCGGGCGGCCCGCGCCAGCTCCGGCATGATCTCCGGCGTCGGGTTGGCGAGCGCCATGATCAGCGGCTTCTCGGCCATCTTCGCCAGGAGGTCGGGCTTCAGGACGCCGGCAGCCGAGAGGCCGAGGAAGACGTCTGCACCGTCGATGTTCTCGGCGAGCGTCCGCGTCTCGCTCTTGCGGGCGTAGAGGGCCTTCCATTCGTCCATCAGCTCCGGGCGGCCCTCATAGACCAGGCCTTCGATGTCGTGGACCCAGATGTTCTCCCGCTGCGCCCCAAGTTCAACCAGCAGGTTGAGGCAGGCAAGCGCCGCGGCACCTGCGCCGGAGGTGACGATCTTGACGGAGGAGAGATCCTTTCCAGCGAGCTCTAGCCCATTAAGGATGGCGGCGGCGACGATGATGGCGGTGCCGTGCTGGTCGTCGTGGAAGACCGGGATGTTCATCTTCTGGCGCAACTGGCGCTCGACTTCAAAGCATTCTGGCGCCTTGATGTCCTCAAGGTTGATGCCGCCAAAGGTAGGCTCCAGTGCCGAGATGGTCGAGACCATCGATTCGATGCTCTGCGCGTCGATCTCGATGTCGAAGACGTCGATGGCGGCAAACTTCTTAAAGAGAACCGCCTTGCCCTCCATCACTGGCTTGGAGGCAAGCGGGCCGATATTGCCCAACCCAAGCACGGCGGTGCCGTTCGAGATCACCGCCACGAGATTTGCGCGCCCTGTGTAATCGGCCGCTGTATTGGGATCGTCGCGGATCGCGAGGCAGGGTGCTGCGACGCCAGGTGAATATGCCAACGCCAAGTCGCGCTGGTTGCCAAGCGGCTTTGTGGGCTGGATCTCGAGCTTGCCGGGGCGCGGGTACCGGTGGAAGAACAGGGCCTGTTCATCGAGATCGCCGGACTTCTTCGTGCCGTTTGCGTTCGCGTCGTCCTGCATGCCCTTGGCGCCTCCGGTGATACGTCTTTCGTCGAATGGTCGGTCGTGCCCTCCTTACAACAAACGGAGGTTGGGAACAGCTTTATTTGCTCGAAACCTCGCTCGCTGCGCCATGTCTTCGCCGCACATGACCGCGGTTGTCATGCTCCTGATACACGACTCTGGTTTTGGAGTGGGCCAAAAGGCGTGCAGGCGAGAGGAAAGCGTGACCGAGATGGCAAGCAGCAGGCACTTCCGGACGATCTTCATCTCCGACGTTCATCTCGGCTCGAAGGCAGCACAGACCGACCTTCTGCTCGACTTCCTGCGGCACAACGAGGCCGACACGATCATTCTCGTCGGAGACATCGTGGATGGGTGGCGCCTGAAGCGCAGCTGGCACTGGCCGCAAGGTTGCAACGATGTGGTTCAGAAACTGCTGCGCAAGGCACGCAAGGGATGCCGCATCATCTACATACCCGGCAATCACGACGAATTCCTCCGCGACTTCCCCGGTACCCACTTCGGCGGAATAGAAGTGGCCGAACGGATCGTTCACGAGGCGGCGGACGGGAAGAGATATCTGGTGCTGCACGGCGACGAATTCGACGTGGTTGTCAGAAACGCGCGCCTGCTGGCCTACCTTGGCGATTGGGCGTATGACGCAGCAATCGCTCTCAATGTTGTGCTGGCAGCGGTCCGGCGGCGGCTTGGGATGCCTTATTGGTCATTCTCTGCCTGGGCGAAGCTGCAGGTGAAGCAGGCGGTGAACTTCATCGGCGAGTTTCAGAACATCCTCGCAGAGGAAGCGCGCAAGAGCGATGTCGACGGCGTGATCTGCGGCCATATCCATCATGCGGTGATGGAGGAGATCAACGGCATCCAGTATATCAACACCGGCGACTGGGTCGAAAGCTGCACGGCCGTTGGGGAATGCCATGACGGGACCATGGAGATGATCATCTGGCATAAGCCGGCAGCAGTCACGACAATGCAGCCGCTGACGCCCGATATTATTGAGGACATGAAGGCCGCGTAACGGTGTGCGTTTCGCGCCGGTCATGACAAATCTGCCATAGGAGCCGCGCAGGGCGCGTGCTAGAGCGTACAAGATCCTGTCCGATTTAGTTGCTTCCGTGACAACACCCATTGTGACCGAGCCGCCGCCGCGGCGATTTCGATTGCGTTGCGCGCTCGCCTATGCAGCACCGATCGGCGTGAATGGGATCATGCTGCCCTATTTCCCGGTCTGGCTGAATTCGCTTCACTTCAGCGAATTCGAGATCGGGGTAATTCTTGCCATTCCCATGATCGTGCGCATCATCGCCGCACCCGTTGTGGGCGCGATTGCCGACCGGTTGCAGGAGCGCTCCAGGGTGCTGTTCTGGTCCGGTGGTCTCTCCCTCGTGACCGCAGTCGCGCTGTATTTTGCGACGGAATTCTGGCCGGTGCTGCTGATCTACTGCCTGCAGGCGGCGGTCTTTGCCGCTTATGTACCGGTGGTCGATTCGATAGCGGTGAGCGGCGTCCGGCGCTGGGGCTTTGAGTACGGATCACTGCGCGTCTGGGGCTCGGTCGGCTTCGTGGTGATGAGCCTGCTGATGGGGCAGTTGATCGGCCTCTGGGGCGGCGGGGTCCTTCCGACGGTTGCCATCATTGCCTTCGCCACCACGTTGCTTGCGGCCTACGTCGCGCCACGTCTTGGTCCGGCGCGTCGCAACACGTCCCTGAGCGGTGTTGGGCGCTTCAAAGGGTTGGGCGCTTGGGGCAGGGTCGACCTTCACTTGATCATGATCGGCGCTTCGATCGCCCAGGCAAGCCACGCGATGTTCTACGCCTTTGGCGCCATCCATTGGCAGGAGGAGGGCTTCGGCGGAACGCAGATCGGCATCCTGTGGAGCACGGCGGTCATTGCCGAGATCCTTGTGTTCTTCGCTTCCGGCATCATCGCGCGGCGCCTTTCACCCTGGACCCTGATGCGGTTCGGCTGCGCCGTCGCCGTGCTGCGCTGGGTGCTCTTCCCCATTCCGCTTGGTTTCTGGGGCTACTTCCTGCTGCAATCCATGCATGCCTTTACCTTCACCTTCCTGCACATCGGAGTGCAGCACAAGCTGGTGGAAATGGTCCAGGAGGATCAGGAGTCCTCCATGCAGGGTGCATACTTCTTCTACAACGGCGCCTTTCTCGCGCTGGCGACCTTCGGCTCCGGCATCCTCTATCGCCAATATGGTGCCGCAAGCTTCGCCGTGATGGCGCTCGCGGCCGTGGCGGGTCTTCTCACCATTGCACTCGCCGCGCGGCTTTAGCCCCAGAGATCTGGCGGGGGCGGAAATACGGTGGATCCTTCGTAGCGCAGACTGGGGTTACGGTCGTGAGCAAGCAACAGCGGCCCGTCCAGATCGGCGTAGTCCACATCCTGCGCGAGTAGGACTGCAGGTGCCATCCCCAAAGAGGTGCCAACCATGCAGCCGACCATGATGCTGAAACCCAGACGCGTTGCTTCTGCCTTCATGCGGAGCGCTTCGGTGAGGCCGCCGGTCTTGTCGAGCTTGATGTTGACGGCGTCGTAGCGGTCGCGCAGTGCTTCCAGGTCCTCGGTCGCGTGCACGCTCTCGTCAGCGCAGATCGGGACGTGACGTTGAATCTGGGCAAGCTTTGCATCCTTCCCCGCAGGGAGGGGCTGTTCGATCAGAGAAATCTGCAGTTCCGACGCTACCCGAAGATGGCGCTCAATGTTCTCCTCGGTCCAGCCCTCGTTGGCGTCGACGATGATGCGAGACGCTGGCGCGGCCCCACGCACCGCTCGCATCCGCGCCTCGTCATCTGTGGTCCCGAGCTTGACCTTAAGGAGCGGGCGCTGGGAATGTCGTGCCGCTTCCGCCGCCATCGTTTCAGCATCGCCGAGTGAAAGGGTGAAGGCGGTGGTGATCGGGCGCGGCGAGAGGTTGAGGGCATCCGAGACTGTCATCTTGCCCTGTTTCGCTTCGAGATCCCAGAGGGCACAATCGACAGCATTTCGGGCGGCGCCCGGCTTCAACAGTCGCAGGAGCTCGGCACGGCCCGCACCCTCGGCCACGGCCTTCGAGACTGAGCGGATGTCCTCCAGCACCCCTTCGATCGATTCGCCGTAGCGCCGGTAGGGAACGCATTCGCCGCGGCCTGAAACGTCGTCGGCGGATATGGTGCAGGTGACGACCTCCGCTTCGGTCTTCGAGCCGCGAGAGATGGTGAAAAGCCCGGCGATCGGGAAGGTGTCGATTGTGGCTTCGAGGTTACGGCGCATGCTTTTGAACTTCCCGTCGTGGTAATTCTTCGGCAGCTGTTTATATTGCCGGTTGCCGTCTTGCATCAATGATAACGGCTGCGCCCGCTAACAAAACCACGAAAGATGCCAGTGCCGTCACCCAACACTGAAACCCAGGCCGCCGCAATGGCGTCAGAACAGCTGCCTGGGGGCGATGGCGAGCGGCTGGTCGCCCATGGTGACTGGCGCAACCACAGCATTGCAAAGGTTCTGCCGACGCTCGAGGAGCTGGAGAAGAGATCCGGGCAAGGGCGCGTCGAAATCGACGTGTCCGGCGTCCTTGCAATCGACACGGCAGGAGCCTGGCTGATCCGCAGGGTCATCACCGCCAAGCAGTCGCAGGGCCGGGAGGTGGCCCTCGTCGGTGCAGCGGCAAATGTCGACGAGTTGATCTCTGTGCTTCCTGAAAAGGCGCCAGCGCCACCTGCGCCTTCAGGATCACGTGCGTCACTTTTTGAGCGTGCCTTCGCACCACCTGGCCGGATAGTGACCGAACTCGCCGGAGACATGGTGGCAGCGATGCACATCCTCGGATCGGCGGTTCGGGGAGCACAGATGAAGTTCGGCCGCGGCGGCGGCGTTTCCCCTGCGTCCGTCGTTAACCAGATCGACCATATGGGCGTGCGGGCAGTTCCCATCATCGCTCTGATGTCCTTCCTGATCGGCGCCATCATCGCGCAGCAGGGTGCCTTTCAACTGCGCTACTTCGGCGCTGAAATCTTCGTGGTCGATCTCGTCGGGATACTACAACTGCGCGAGGTCGGTGTGCTGCTGACCGCGATCATGATTGCTGGCCGCTCCGGCAGCGCGATTACGGCGGAAATCGGATCGATGAAGATGCGCGAGGAGATCGACGCGCTGACCGTTATCGGGCTGAATCCCGTGGGCGTGCTGATCTTCCCGAGGCTGGTGGCGCTGACAATTATCCTGCCGCTCCTCACCATCATAGCAAACTTTGCAGCGCTTTATGGCGCCGCGGTCGTAACCTACACCTATTCGGGTATTACGTTCGATACTTTCCTGTCGCGCCTGCACGAGGCGATCGACCACACATCAATCGCCTCGGGGATGATCAAGGCACCATTCATGGCGCTCGCGATCGGCATCGTCGCCGCGGTAGAGGGCATGAAGGTCGGGGGCAGCGCCGAATCGCTTGGCAAGCACGTTACCGCATCGGTGGTGAAGTCGATCTTCGCTGTTATCGTCATGGATTCCTTCTTTGCGATCTTCTATTCGGCGATTGATTTCTAGGAGCTGCAGATTGCAACAAACGGCTGGGAAAGCTTCGGAGCGGGAAGACAGGCAGGTGGTGCTGTCGGTGCGGGACGTGACGGTGGGGTTTGGCTCCAATATCGTGCTCGACCATCTGAACCTCGATATCTATCGCGGCGAAATTCTCGGCTTCGTGGGGGCGTCCGGCACCGGCAAATCCGTGTTGATGCGCACCGTGCTGCGGCTGCTGCCACGGCGATCGGGGCGGATAGAGATCCTCGGTACCGACTACGATGAAGCAGATGAAATGCAGCGGATGGAGCTCGATACGCGTCTCGGGGTGCTTTTCCAGCATGGCGCGCTGTTTTCGTCGCTGACGGTCAAGGAAAACATCCAGCTGCCGATGCGCGAGTATCTCGATCTGCCGCAGTCGCTGATGGACGAGCTTGCCTTTCTGAAGATCGAGATGGTCGGGCTGGCGCCGGATGCGGCCGACAAATACCCGTCCGAGCTCTCGGGCGGAATGATCAAGCGCGCTGCGCTGGCACGCGCGCTTGCGCTCGATCCGGACCTCGTGTTCCTCGATGAACCGACGTCCGGTCTCGACCCCATTGGAGCTGCAGAATTCGACATGTTGATCGCAAGGCTGCGCGACACGCTGGGGCTGACGGTCTACATGGTAACCCACGATCTCGACAGCCTTTTTTCCGTCTGCGACCGTATTGCCGTTCTGGGCCAGAAGCGGGTATTGGTCGAAGGCACGCTGAACGATATGCTTTCCTTCGACGACCCGTGGGTTCAGGCCTACTTCCGCGGCAAGCGGGCCCGTTCCGTGGTGACCACGGACGAGGACGCTGCGCAACCTGCAGAAAAGTGACTGAGGCCATGGAAACCAAAGCCAATTACGCAATCGTCGGGTTTTTCACCCTGTTGGTGATCGCTGCCGCATTCGGTTTCGTCTACTGGATGGCTCAGTCTGGCCGCGGTGGACCGACGGCGGAGCTTGCCATCCGCATTCCGGGATCGGCCAACGGTCTTTCAGTTGGTTCGCCCGTCCGCTTCAACGGCATCCCAGTCGGTTCGGTGCGCAGCCTGTCCATCGATCCGGACGATCCCCAATACTCAATCGCCTTCACTGAGGTCCGTGCGGATGCGCCGGTCTATCCTTCAACGAGGGCTGTTCTGGAGGTGCAGGGACTTACGGGCGCCGCCTATATCGAGCTCTCCGGCGGCAATAAGGGTGAAGAGAATATCTTGCAGAAGGCGATCGAAACGGAACGTCCGGCCGTGCTGATTGCCGACCAGTCGAGCGTCACCAATCTGCTGGCGACGGCGGACAAGATCCTCGACCGCGCCAACCAGGCGATCGGCGACCTCCAGGGGTTCGTTGCCGATGCGCGGGGGCCTCTGACTCAGACGATTCGCAATGCAGAGGCCTTTACCGGCGCGCTCGCCAGCAACTCCGATGCAATTGACCAGTTCCTGGAAAGCATGTCGACACTTGCGGTTACCTTCAATGGCGTTTCGGCGCGGTTGGATTCAACCCTTGCCGCGGCGGATCAACTCGTCCGGGCGGTCGATGCAGGCAAGATCAACGCAGTTGTCTCCAATACCGAGCGGGTCACGCGCAATGTCGCGGACGCCTCGGAGAATTTGGACGAGATTGCGCAGAACATCCGTGAGGCTGCGGCCGGTTTCGAGCGGGTGACCACGGATGCCCAGTCGGTGATCCGACGCGCCGATACGCTGATGGCCGCCATAAGCCCCAACAATATTGGCACGGCCGTCAACAATATCACCGCAGCAAGCGAGGATGCTCGCAGCGCTTTGTCATCCGCGCGTGAGGTGGTGGACAGCGTCGCCGAACGTCGTGGTGACATCGATCAAGCGATCGGTGATTTCACGGATCTCGCGCAGAAGCTCAACAACGCCTCAAACCGAGTCGACGGCATCCTCGCCAAGGTGGACACGATGCTTTCAGGCGGCGATTCTGAGTCTCTCTTTGCAGAAGCCAGGCGGACGCTTGAGTCGTTCCGCACGGTGGCAGACAACATCAATGCGCGGGTGGGACCAATCGCTGACAGCCTGCAGCGGTTCTCCTCTACCGGGCTCCGGGACATCCAGTCGCTCGTCGAAGATACGCGCCGCGCGGTCAATAGCCTTGGTGACACGATTACGAACTTTGACGAAAACCCACAGCGGCTGATCTTCGGCGGCGAGAATGTTAAGCAGTATGACGGCAGAACGCGACGGTAGGGGCGCAGTATCGATGACCGGAATGACCTTGAACAAGAGAGGCTCCTTACGCCCGACTGCTCTGGCGGTACTGCCGCTTGTGGCATTGATCGTCGCGGGCTGCGGCTCCAAGGCCAACAACGACACCTTCGACCTTTCAGTCACACCGGCGAGTACGGGACCTGCCGCCCGAGGCCGGCAGATCCTCGTGCCAGAGCCGACTGCCTTGAAGGCGATCGACAGCAACCAGGTTGTCGTGCGGGTGTCGCCTTCGGAAATCCAGTACCTGGCGAATTCTCAATGGAGCGACACGCTGCCGCGCATGGTTCAGTCCAAGCTGATCGCGGCGTTTGAAAACAGCGGCCGCCTCGGCGGGGTCGGCAAGCCGGGGCAGGGGCTGGCTATCGATTACCAGGTCGTTGCCGAAATCCGCGCCTTCGAAGTCAATACGGTCGGTGCAGATGCTGCCAATGTCGAGATCTTCGTGAAGATCCTGAACGACCGCAACGGGACCGTGCGAGCACAGCGGGCATTCCAGACCAGCGTTCCCGTCTCAGGATCCGACAACCGCGATTTCGTTCAAGCCCTCAATGCTGCGTTCGCTGTGGCGGGCGCAGAGATCGTCGAGTGGTCGCTGCAAGTGATGTAGCTCTTATCCCAGACAAGCCCGACGAAAAAAGGCCGCCCACGAGGCGGCCTTTTTTTGTGGACTGCGAGCCTGGTACCTTGCCCGCACGCTAGCCGTTGAACCGGCCGGCGGCGTGGGCGAGCATGGTATAGACCTTGCCGGTGTCCGAGGTGAGGTAGCTCTGGGTGACGCTTTTGTCGCGGTCGGTGCGGGCAACGTCATTCAGCAGTTTTTCGAAGTCGGCAATATAGCGGTCGACGGCTGTCCGGAATTCCGGTTCGCGCTCATACTTTCGCTTGATCTCGTCAAACGTCTGCTGCCCCTTCAGCGTATAGAGCCTACGGGTGAAGACGTCGCGCTCACCGCGCTGATATCGCCTCCAGAGATCGACAGATGCATCGTGGTCGATGGCCCGGGCAATATCCACCGAAAGTGAGTTCAGCGATTCGACCATGTGCCGCGGGTTGCGGTTGTCACCATTGCCACGGGGAGCAGCTTGCTCCGGCTGACGCGGTGCCTGGCGGCTTTCTGCTGCCGGCTCGCGGGACGCGCCACGCAGCAGGTCGCTGATCCAGCCACCTTCGCCAGGGCGGGGGGCAGGCTCTGCCGGACGCTGCTGCTGAGGGGCTGGCGCCACGTTCAGCGAGCCGCGAAGGCCAGAGGAAAGGATGTCGGAACGAGGTGCGGAGACCGGCGGCTGCGGCAGGGCGGTCGCCTGCTGCGGTCGTGGGGCCGCGGCCGGCGCGCGCGGCTGAGCGGGTTGCGACACCTCCAGTTGCTGAGACGAACGGCCGACCAGTTGGGAAAGATCCTGCAGAGCCTTGATCTGCTCGGTGACCGCACGACGCATGGCTGCGGCGCTTTCCTTCGCTTCCTCGGGAAGGTCGAAGGCGCCACGCTTCAGTTCGGAACGGGTGCTATCGAGCTCTTCTCGAATCTCGTTTGCGGAGCGTCGTATTTCGTCTGTTGCTCCAGCGAAGCGTCCCGCGGCTTCTTCGATCGATTGACGCAAGGTTTCACGCAGCTGAACGGCGGCACTGTCGGAGCGGCTCGTGGCATCGTTGAGCACCCGCTCAACGTCTCCAAGCGATCCATCCACGCTCGCCCGAATACGTTCTGCCAAACCCTTGGCGCGGTTTTCGGCGTTGGCCATTGTTTCGTCGACGACGCGGTTGGCTTCCTGTCCTGCGCCCAAGAAGGCCTCGCGCATCGATTGCGCGGTGAGATCTGCACGCTGCTGGGTTTCGCCAAGAGTGCGCCCAACGTCGGCGAACGCACCGTGGAGGCTTTCGCGTAGATGGGCAGCAACCTGCGAGGAGCGCTCGCCTGCGCGGTCGAAGGCCCCATCTACGAGTGACGAGAGGTTGCGCATCGTCTCCTCAATCTGCTCCGATTGCTTGACGAGCCCGATCGAAAGGTCACGCAAGGCGGTCTGGCGCTCACCGAGCGTGTTGGCAAGATTCGACTGCGCGGCGCCCAGCAGTTCCGAAGCCTGCGCAAGCACCTTCGAATGCTCGTCGAACCGCCCGACGATGCCGCCCACCTGACCAAGTGTCTGGTTCGAGATATTGGCAAGACGATCGATGTTGTTCTCCAGGAGCCTGCTGGATCCGGAAACCATGTCGACGGCCTGGCTCGCTGACTGCTGGAACCTGTTCGCGGTGGCGTCTAGTTGCTCGTCGACGCCAGCGAGTCGGGCCGATGCTTCGTCGGTGGCCGAAGTGATGTTCTGCGCGGCGCGCTGGATGATGTGGGCGATGCCGGAGTTACTTTCCTCCAGCCGCTCAATCAGGGCGTTGACATTGCCCGCGAGACCCCGTTCGACAGCCAAAAGTGCACCGGCAGTGCTTTCTGCCCGTTGGGTCAGGGCCGCCAGTGCTTCATCTGTCCGTGAGGCTATGGCGTCGACCAAAGAGCTGTTCTCGCTGCGGATGCGTCCGGTGCTTTCGCGCGCAACGGCCGCAATACGATCGGTGCTCTCCTGGGCGGCAATGGCAATCTGTTCCGCAGCCGAACGGCTCACTTCAGCGTACTGGTTCACCACCGGCTTTGCCTGCTCCTCGATAAGGCGCGAAAGCTCAGTTGTCCGGCTGGCCAGCATGGAATTCAGATCCCGTGCGCGGCTGTCGAGAGCGGCACGAACCGCATCGCCGCGTGCAGCTAGAGCCTTGTCGACTGCGTCCATGGCAGCCTGCAGCTCCCCGGCGGTTTCCGACAGCGTGCTTCGCAGCGACCCCCCGCGTGCCTCAAGTGCCTGTTCGGCCTCGCCCAGCGCTTCAGAGATAGCTGTGACCTGACGCTTGACCAGAGAATCGGCCTCGGCGACCTTGTGGACGATCGCGCTTCCAGCCTCTGAGAAGGCCTGGGCTACAGTGGCGGCCTGTCCTGCAAGGCGGTTTTGGGTTTCTGATATTCGCGCGACGATGTCGTTTGAGCGTTCTTCCACGGAGCGGGTGAACTCCGCGTTGCGGTTGGAGAGTTGGTCAGCGAACTCTGCGCCCGCCCGGCTGAGAACGTCTGCTGAGCGGATGGCTTCGCCGTCCATGCCTTCGGCGGCAGAAGCCACCGCTTCCCGAAGGGTCGCCGCTAGGCCGGCAGCTTTCCCTTCGATCGTCTTCGTGACGTTGTCCAGCCCGATGTTAAGGGCGCGGTCCATCGTCGACAGCCGCTCGTCGAGGCGCGCCGTTCCCGTTTCAAAGGTCTCGGCGATGCGTTCGTGGGCATGGCCGATGTCGCGTCCAGCGCCGTCGACGAGACTTGTAACGGTCCCGACAGTGCTTTCAATACGGCCGGAAAGATCGTCTGCCGAGCGGTTGATCTCCTCTGCGGCCTTGTTGAGCTTCGCGGCGATTTCGCCTGCAGTTGAGTTGAGACGCTGCTCCAGATTGGAACCCACGCCGTCAATCGCCGCACGGAACTCATCCTGCTGAAGTTCGAGCGACATCTCCAAAAGCCCAGCACTGGTTGCGATCGTGGTGCCGATCGAAGTTGTCTGATCGGACATCAGGTCGTTGATCTGCTCCCGGGCCTGGGTAAGAACGCCCGACATTATCTCGCTGCGCTCTTCCAAGGTGGCTCGCAGGCGCTCGTAGTTGGTAACAAGCGTCTCCTCAAGTTGCTGGTGTCCAGACGTGACTGTGGCTGCAAGCTGCTCGTTCATCGCCGAAAGCGTGGTGGCCACTTGTTCATGACCAGCGCCGATCGTGCCTTCCAGACGTTCTGCTCCGCTTGCGAAACTGCCCTCGAAACGGTTTGCACCATCGTCCAACACCGATTCAAGGCGTTGCGAGACCTGCCCCACCGAACCCTCGATCCGAGCACTTGCGTCGGAAGCAATGGTGATCAATTTGTCGGTTCGCTCGTCCAGAGCGCCCACAAGCCGATCTTCGCCCAGTGCAAATGCCGTGCTGAGTCCGAACGTCCTGTCGTCCAACATTTCCCCAAGTCGCTGCCCACCATCCTCAATGTTGCGTGCGATGGCGGCTGCGCGCTCGTCAAGAACCTGTGACAGCCGCTCCGGTGTTTCGGCGACGCTTGCGATGACGCCGGCGATCCGATCTTCGCCGATGGCAAAGGCGGTATTCAGTTCCATCGCCTTGTCGTCCAGCATCTCGCCGATCTTGTCTCCATTGGTAGCGAGGACCTGGGCGAAGCCGGCGAGATGATGATCAAGGCTGTCGCCGAGACGCTGCTCGCCTTCCTCGAGATGTCGTGAAATGGCGGCTGCACGCTCATCGAGAACATGTGAAAGCCGCTCCGGAGTGTCGGCAACGCTGCTGAGGACGCCCGCGATCCGATCTTCGGCGAGTGTGAAGGCGGTGTTCAGTTCAAGCGTCTTGTCATCCAGAATCTCGCCGATCTTGTCGCCGTTCATTGCGATGGCCTGTGCCAGACCCTCCACACGCCGATCAAGGCTGTCGCCCAGACGTTGTTCACCTTCATCGATGTGCCGGGCTATGGCAGCTGTCCGTTCGTCCAGAATGCCTGAGAGGCGCTCCGGCGTGTCGGCCAAGTTCGTCAGAACCTCTGTGATCCTGTCCTCGCCGAGAGCGAAAGCGGTGCTGATCTCAAGCGTCTTGTCGTCAAGAAGCTCTCCAAAGCGCTCGCCATTGACGGAAAGCGTCTGCGCAAGATCGGCGAGCCTGCGGTCGAAGCCCTCTCCCATCCGTTGTTCGCCCTCCTCGAGACTACGGGCTATGGCTGCTGCACGCTCGCCAAGAACAGTGGAAAGACGCTCGGGCGTATCCGCAAGATTCGTCAGAATGCCGGCGACGCGGTCTTCTCCCAGCGCAAACGCGGTGCTGATCTCCATCGTCTTGTCGTCGAGCAACTCGGTGAGGCGGTCTCCGTTGGCCGACAGAGTTTGACTCAGATCGGCGGTGCGGCGTTCCAATCCTTCAGCGATCCGTTGCTCTCCTTCTTCAAGATGACGAGCGATGGCAGATGCGCGTTCATCAAGAAGGCTGGCGAGGCGTTCCGGAGCGTCGGCAACGGTGGCCCGGATGGCTGCAGTGCGTTGGTCGATGGTCTCGGTGAAGCGCTGCTGACCGCCTTCCAACGCTTCGACAACAGCCTCCGAACCTTCCGTCAGGGTCTTGTCGAACTGCTTCTGACTGTCGGTGAGTGCGCCGAGCAGCGCTTCGCTGCGTGCGGCAAGCACGGCATCGATAGCTTCGTGGGTATTGCCAAAGGCGCTCGTGATCTCATTGCTGCGGGCAGCCAACGCGTCACTGAGGTCTCTGGTCCGTTCTTCAAGCGCCGAATCCAGGATTTCCTGGCCCGTGCCAAGGGTGGTGGCCAGGCTGAGAGCCTGCTCGGTCAGCGTGCTGCCGATCCGCTCGATACTGCTGTTGAGGATACCTTCGATCGAGTCGGTTCCGCCCGCAACCGTCTCATTGATGCGCGCAAGGCTATCCATCAGCTTGCTGTCGAGGCTACCGGCGCGTTGGTCGAAGGCGGAGGTGAACTGCGTCAACCCTTCGTCGAATGTCGTGCTGAGCTGCCCGACCGTCGCCTGGAAGCGTTCATCAAACAAGCCGGTGCGAAGATCCAGATCCATGACCGCATCATCGGCTGCACTTTGCAGGTTCTGACGGAAGGTCGTGCCCTTCTCATCCAGCGACTTGTTGAGCGATCCGAGTACGGCGTCGAGCGAGGTGGTAATACTGCGCTCGCCTTCGCTAAGCCCTTCGGTGATCTCCCGGGTCCGGGCGACGAGCGTCTCGTTCAACTGACGCGTGCGATCGGCAAGCGCCGCATTGAGACGTTCGGTGTTTGCATCCAATGTGGAAGCGCGGGTCTCGAACTCGCCGAGGAGCTCCTGGCCGCGCTCGGAGAGCGTGGATGTGAGCGTCTGAAGGCGCTCATCGAACTCGTTCGCCAGCGCGAAGCCGGAGGAGCTTAAGGTTTCGACCAGATCCTGTGCCTTCGCTGCGATGAGCGATCCCAGAGCTTCGCCGGCGGCATTGGTCTTTTCCGTGAGGGCAGCAGCCCGAGTGTCGATCATGGAGGCAAAAGCTTCGCCGGACGTTGCCAGGCGGATCGAAATTTCCTCCGTCGCGAGAGACAGTTCTTCCTTGAGCTGCTCGTGAGCGCCGACAATGGAGGAACGAATGCGCTCTGCATGATTGACGATGGCGTCACGCTCGCTGCCCAGTTCGTGGACAAGACCACGCACCCGCAGCTCGTTGTCGGCATAGCTGCGTTCAAGAGCGTTTACTTCCGAGTGGACGAGGGTCTCGAGCTCCGTCGCACGGGCGATCGTGCGTTCGATGCCTTCGTTCATGGCGGAAACTTCGCGGCGCACGGCCTGGCCAACCGTCATGATTCGATCTGCAGCGATGGTTTCTGGCTCGGAGAGACGCAGAGCGACCTCGGCCATGGAACGGGCAGCATTGCGCAGGTCCTGCGCGCGAGCCATCATGATGGCAAAGGCGAAGAAAAGCAGGATCGGGACAAAGATCCCGACGATGACCCCTAATAAGGCGGGCGACGACACCAGCCCGGCGACCGACCCTGCTCCCCACAGGTCCGTGCCATATACCATCTGAGCTAGCCCGAAGCCGCCGATCGCCCAAAACAGGGAGACGATCCCTGCGTTGCGGAGCGACGAGCGCATGTTGCCCCCTTCGAAAGACTTCAGCATGTTGAGCGTGCTGCGGCGGCCGCCGTCATTGGCCGGTTCAAAGGCGGGGGCGCGTACTACGGGCTCTGCCGCTTGGGTGCGGGGCGGCTCTGCGGGATTTTCACGGCGCTTGGCGGTGGGGCGCTGCTTTGATGTATCGGACAATCTGGCCTCCGAGGCGTGGGGCGCCGACTTTCGACGAGCGTCCTGCTCGTCATTGAAGTCAATCTTGAGGGCGTCCTCCAGTGCCTGGAACGCGGTCTCGTCGATCGACTCAGTCGTGGTGTTCTTTGCCATGCGGTTACGCCTCGCTACATACTCGCCCGGCCATCTTCCGCTGGTCGTGCCGCCAATCGACCAGCCGGAGATCATGCCTGCCGGATCCCCCGTGTCGTCATGACCTTAGGATCCTGTTACTTTTCCATCGGATGGCGTTCTTGCAAACGGATGATAAGGAAAACTTACCAACGCGCCATCCGCTTCGACGAAAGCGAACTCCCGCCATACCACCTGTATTGTAGTGGCACATCTGCCCTGTCTTCACAATTCGACGCACGTGCGGCAGCGGCAGTGGCAGCGCCTTGTTAACAGGAGATAAACCATAGAACTCGGCGAAAGACCTGTAAATCAGCGCTCTTAGGCGAAATTAACCATAGCCGAAGATTTCAGCCCCGTTTGCGCCTTGATTTAACGGGATAGAGCCACTTGTCCGGCACGTTCGGCCATTGCTTGTCCTAAGGAAATAACAAATCTCATGGTTGCGTCCACCATTGCTTTCGAAGCCCCGGTCACCGAGCGCTCGCCTTTCGCTGCCCGAGCGCGTCCTGTTGACCTTGTGCATCTCGCCGGGCGGAGCCTAGGCGATGCGAACCTTGAAGCCGAAGCGTTGCAGATGTTTGTCCGGCAGGCCCGTAATTCTCTGCGTGAGATGGGCAAAGGCGATCCCGCTCTGGCTGCCGCCGCGGCGCGCCGTTTGCGTGAGGCCGCATCCGCAGTGGGTGCGTTCCAGGTTGCAGAGACTGCCGGTTGTGTAGAGGCGAATGCGGCTGACGCGGGTGGACTTGCCAAGCTCGGTGCTGACTTGCTGGAGGCGGAAAATTTCATCCTGAAGCTGTGCCGCTGACTAGCCATGGCATTGTGCCCTTCGGGCTCGCTGCCTATGTTGACGCGAGAGCCGATTTGTTGAAAGACAAGCCTTCACCCGCGCAAGACTGACCGGAATTCCCAACCATGACCAAACTGACGATCGTCGCCTTCGACGGAACGCGCTACGACCTAGACGCTACCAATGGCTCTACAGTCATGGAGAATGCGGTGCGCAATTCTGTGCCGGGAATCGAGGCGGAGTGCGGCGGCGCCTGCGCCTGTGCAACCTGTCATGTCTATGTCGATAATGCGTGGTCCGAACGGGTCGGGCCTCCTTCGCCCATGGAGGAGGACATGCTGGACTTTGCCTATGAGGTGAAGCCGACGTCGAGGCTTTCCTGCCAAATCAAGGTGACGGACCAACTGGACGGCCTTGTCGTCAATGTGCCGGAGCGGCAGGCGTAGAGGTCGCAGAGCCCTAACCGTCTTGCTGCTTTGATCGGTAGGTCAGAAGCCGCATCATCCGATCATCAAAATTCTTCGACTCAATCTTGTCGAAACGAAGCTGGTCCTTGTCGTGAGCCGCGAGAACGCGCTGCGTCGTCTCGCCCACCTTCTTCTCGAGTTCATTGCAGTCTGAGGCGGCACGAAGGCCGAGAAGCTCCTTCTCCAGTGTGCGGGCATAGCCTCGGGCAATCTCTGCGTGTCGCTCTTCGTGCCGCTTTATGTCGGACGATAGGGTGTCCCAGATGAACCGCAGGTTCTTGGTGGCCCTGCGGCGGTTGCTCCAGCGGGGCAGTATGAGGTGTGTCTTGAGCGTCACCTGGGCAGAGCCCACCGAGCAGCGGCCGGCGCGTTCCACATAAGTCACCTCACCGCCGAATTTTATCTCCGTTGCACCCGGATGCCGGTGGCCGGTGGTCTGGGTGAGGGGGCCATTACGCTCCAGTTGTTGATCCAGTTCCTCCGCGGTCTTGCCGCCGATGTTGAAATAGCCATAGGTTTTGGTGACAAGAGGATCGCTCTGCGCTGCCGTCGCTATCAGACAGGCAAGCGCGGTGCCGCCCAACACGTGACGGAAATTGGAACTCAAGCACATTCGAAAGCCTGCGGACGTTGAACTCCAGGGAAGCTTGCGGCATAGCCGTGGGCAGCGCAACAAGAAGGCCTATAAATTTGCGTTACTCACAAGCAACGACTGCGGACCTGGGGCGGGACTGCAACATCATTTGGCAGGTTGGGCACGGGCGTTCGCTCGACCTCCGCGACCGTGGCCACATCATGGCGATCGTCAACGTTACGCCCGATTCCTTTTCTGATGGTGGCCGGTTCGTCGATGAAGGGCGTGCGGTTGATCATGGTTTGGCATGCGTTCAGGCTGGCGCTGCCATTCTCGACATAGGCGGCGAATCCACGCGTCCGGGTGCCACGGAAGTGACTGCATCGGAAGAGCAAGATCGCGTACTGCCAGTGATCGAGCAACTTGCCAAAAGAACCGAGGCGCTCATATCGATAGACACCTACCGGGCCGAGACCGCTCGGCTGGCGCTGGCGGCAGGCGCCCATATCATCAACGATGTGTATGGGCTCCACCGGGAGCCGGACATCGCAAGCATCGCAGCGAAGGCAGGTGCCGGCTTGTGCATCATGCATACGGGGCGCGGTCGGGAGGCCGAGATCCTGCCGGACGTTATTGCGGACCAGATGAAGTTTATGCGGACGGCGCTTGCGATCGCCGACGCAGCCGGCCTCCATCGCGAGGGGATCGTGCTTGATCCGGGATTCGGCTTTGCCAAGAACGCTCACCATGACCTTGAACTGATGGCCCGATTCGAGGAATTGCGTGCCTTGGGCCTGCCGTTATTGGCTGGGACCTCCCGAAAACGCTTCATTGGCGGGGTGACCGGTCGTCAACTGGCCGCTGATCGCGACGTTGGAACGGCAGCAACGACCGTCCTCCTGCGGTTGGCGGGCGCAGCGATCTTCCGCGTTCACAACGTAGCCGCCAATCGGGAAGCGCTTGCTGTCGCGGATGCCGTACTTGCGGCGCGGCGTCATGCCGATGGAGATGCCGAGTGACCTTTTATACGATCACACTAAAGAACTGCGCCTTCTTTGCGCGTCACGGTGTTCTGGAGCAGGAAAATGTGCTGGGGCAGCGCTTCTTTGTCGATGCCACTCTTGATGTGCAGGGCGGAGATGCGCTGCATTCCGACCAAATAGAAGACACCGTTCATTATGGTGAGGCATTTCTGCTGATTGAGGAGGTAGTGACGGGGCAGCAGCGTAAACTCATAGAGACGCTTGCCATGGATGTGGCCAAAGCATTGTGCGGACGCTTCCAGCAAATCCGCCGCGCTGAAATTGCGATCCGTAAGCCGAGCGCGCCCATCCCGGGCATCCTCGACTATGCGGAGGTGCGCATCGACTACCGGCCGTCCTGACATGACCTACAGAGCAGCACTTGGACTGGGAGGCAACGTGGGGGATCCTCCTGAGGCAATGGGCAATGCACTCCGGCAATTGGATCAGCATTGCGGCTGCAAGATCACGGCCGTTTCACGCCTTTACAAGACACCTCCTTGGGGCAAGACCGACCAGGCTGCTTTCTTCAACTGTTGCGCGCTGATCGAGACAGAGCTGGGGCCAGAGGATTTGCTGGAGCTTTGCCTCGGTATTGAGCGAAACATGAAGCGGGTGAGGATCGAGCGCTGGGGGCCGCGCACAATCGACATCGATGTCCTCGTCTATGACGACATCGAGGTCCGAACGGAGCGACTGCAGCTCCCTCATCCACACATGACAGAGCGGGCGTTCGTGCTGATGCCGCTGAATGATGTCGCCTCGACACTGCAGGTGGCTGGCCGGACAGTCGCCGACTGGCTCGCGCTGAGCGATCGAACCGATATACGCGTGGCGTGTGAGGATACGGGGTGGTGGAGGCAAGCTTAAGCCTGCCTCCGATCAATCGATCGCTCCGACCGCAATGGAATCAAGGTCCCGATCCAGGGTCAGGCCTATGACGGGGACCATCTGCTCCTCCACCTTCACCGATATCGTGATATTCATGACGTTGTTGCCACGTAAGCTGGCAACCATGGCACCGTTCAGCTGCGCCCTATTGATGCCGACAACGACTTTGTCACCTTTGACCGCTCCCGAAACGATGTCCAGTCCCTTGCCCTGGGCGCCATCGAGGAATTTGCCGGTGTAGCCCTTGCCGCTTTCCGTGATCACCGCAGACATCGGCTGCTTGAAGACGCCTACGCGGCATGTGCCGTCCAGCTTTATGCCCGTCTCGCCATCGGGTGCCGGTTCGCCGGTCAACTGGCAGTTAAACTTCGTGCCCTTGTATTTGCCAGCCACGATTTCGCCAGGCCCTTTCCAGGTTCCGGCTGCATTCCGGAAGAATGCCTTGTCTGTGGAGGCGGCGGAAGCCGCCGGGGTCGTCACGGACGCGGCGCCGAATGCGACGGCGCCCAGCAGGGAGAAGATGCGCAGATACATGGGGGATTCCTTGGCCAAACCATGAGCCGTTTCGAGGTGTCAAAGTATCGCAACGATGGTTAACAACTCGTATCCTTCACGAGCATCTCGTGTGTCACTCGGCGGGCGGCGGGTCCGTCCTCGTGTTCCCGACTGCGGCAACATCGGCGATGAAATCGCCGATCCCGGGGCGCTTCAGTGCTCGGAATGGAAGCGGGCGGCAGAGGTCCATTGCCGCGATTCCGATACGAGCCGTGAGAAGGCCGTTGATGACGCCTTCACCCAGTCGTTTGGACAAGCGCGCGGCAAGTCCATGTCCGAGCACCTGCTGCGCCAGTCCATCGCCGACGGCGATGGACCCGGTGACTGCAAGGTGTCCTATGACATCCCGCATCAGGCGCCAGAGGCCGAGCTTGCCTGGCCGCCCGCCGTAGAGTTCGGCTATCGAACGGATCAGACGGGAGACTTCGAACGCCACGTAGGCAAGATCGACAATAGCGCGTGGACTTACCGCCGTGACAATGGAGACACGTTTGGAGGCATTGAGAATCAAGGCGCGGGCTTGGCGGTCCAGCGGCGTAAGCAGTTCACGTTCCGCAAGTTCGAGGAGTTGCGGGCCA